>JAFZNQ010000099.1 GCA_017552965.1 Abditibacteriota bacterium
ACTTTGCCAATCTGTCGGAAGGGAAGTGGCTGAAGAACGAGGCCAAGGGCGAAAAGACTATAGTGCTCAGGGACAACCAGCTGATATTCTGACGCCTGTTCACAAAAAAAGCAGCCCCCGAAGGGGCTGTTTTTTTTGTCGTCGGCTGTCAGTTGATGGTCAGCTCCACTGCTCTGGGGGCTCTGGTCACCCCGTCTTCTCCAGCAGGGGACTGGGTGAGCTCCAGACGGAATATACGGGCTCTGACCGGCTTGTCGAGATTGTATCTGGAATAGTATTCCGGATAAAAATCGTCTTCGGTCAGCTCTTCCTCATATATGGTCTCCCAGGGGTCTTCTTCGTTCAGCTTGCCCAGCAACACGGCTTTGTTTGTCATTCTGGAGGCGCCGGTATGGTCCTTCTGGAGGATCAAGTTCACCCTCTTTATCTCCAGGGGTTCCCGGGACTCAAAGGTCAGGGAGTGCACGTAGCCCTCGGGCTTGCCGTCCTCAAATAGCAGCATGCCCTTTTCCACTTCGGCAAAGGCGCCGCCGAAAAGGTCCCGCCAGTCGGACTTGCCGCCAATATCCGAGCCGTCTATCAGGGTCAGGTTGTGGTAGTTAAAAGGGTCGTAGCGCTTTTCCTGTCCGGACTCGTAGAAATACTTCATCAGGGCAAAGAAGCCGTAGGGCTCCAGAAACACCACATCAGCGTCCACGTTTTCCTTCATGGTCTTCTGGAAGGTGATCTGACTTTCCGGGGTCCACAGGATGTTGCGGAACATATAAAACTCCGGCAGGGTGTAGCCCATATATCTCGCGTGGTTCACGGCGTCCTCCACGGGCCTGTAAACGTCGGCCTGCAGGTTGATGTAGGGCACTCCCTTATATACTCCGTCATGCTCCAGATTCATCTGTCCCGCTATGCCGTCGGGGGCGATGCGGGTATAGAGGTCCCGCAGATCGTCGTCCAGAGCGGGTGCGAAGCCGTTGAGGATAAAGCCCTCCACGGAAATGTCAAACTTGTCGAACCAGTAGCGGCAGTGCCTTTCCCAGGCATCCTTGCCGTCGGGCAGGCCGGAGAATTTGCGGGGCTCCTGCAGGCTGCCGGGGGTCACGTACCCTGCGCCCGAGTCTCCCGCCACGAAGGTGTCTCCGGGAGCCGCGGTCCTGCGGAAGTAGTCAAAACCAAAGGCGAATCTCTGAGCCAGATTGGGGTTGAAGGCCCAGCCCAGCTCCACCTTGCCCCGGGAGGGGTTTTCCCATATCTCCGGCATGCGGCTGTAGAGCCAGGCAGCCGCGTCGTAGTCGCCCACGTAGGTGGACACGTACACACATTCTTTGACCTTGCCGTTCTCGTCGATGAGTCCTCTTGATCTCAGCTCTTCCAGGCCGGGCTTCTGCTGCCTGTACTCCTTTTTCATGGGAGCCTTGCTGAACACGGAGGCGTTGGTCATATCCGAAAAGTCTATGGCGTCCGCGTCCTTGCAGCAGTTGAAGTTCGAAAGCAGCTCCGCGTGTCTCCATTCGGAGGCTACGCCCTCGTGAGTGCCGCCGGAGTTGCCGTAGGTCACGTATTTGTGGCCCCAGGGCACGAAGCCCGACACCTGGATGAATTCGCCGCCGGCCTGAGTATAGGCGGAGCGGAGCACCTCTTTGAAGGTCTCCAGGTCAGTGCCCGGCTTCTGGCCCCGGTCGTCCACCGGAGTCTCGTCTTCCCAGATGTTCAGGTCCACCACGAAGCCCTTGTTGGCCACCATATAATCCAGATTGACCAGAGTGGCGTTCCGCAGCCATTTGGCGTCGGGTGAGGCTTTTTGGGCATAGTAAAAATCTATGTAGTAGCCCAGTATCTTCTTTGAGCACTTGCCCTTGTCCAGATACTTTTCCTTGGCCCAGATATACACGTCGCACTTGGCGCTGCCGGTGGACTCCCTTTTGGTGCCGGGGATGATGCCCTTGCCCGTAAACATGCTGGAGCCGTCCCTGTTCACGAGCCATCTCTTTACGGGTATCTTCAGGTCCCGGGTGAGATGGGTGTACCAGCTGTCGGGGTCGGGGTCCCAGCGCACCGCTATGAGGTCCTCAGCGCCGGCAGCCGTGGTGGCTGCGTTGGAGGTGGCGGCCACGTTGCCGTCATAGACCGCCAGACCCTTGTAGCAGGAGCGGTATTTGACCAGCAGCTCGTCCAGGGAATCGTGGAATATGCGGTGGGTGCCGTGGAGAAAGCTGCCGGGAGCGGTCATCTTGTCCAGCCAGTAGAGGTCTATGGAGCCCTTGGGCAGATACTGTCCGCTGTCCAGATGGATGTAGTAGATGCGGGGCTCCTGTCTGTTGGCCAGACCCTGCAGACAGGCTGCGGTATGAAGCCGGTCCCAGGTGTTGTACACGCCTGCCTTGGTGCCGTTCAGATGGTCGTACTCTCTGAACAGCTCATAGACGTCCAGATCGGCGGCAAAGGCAGGGATGGCGCCGATGAGAAGGACTAATGCAAAAAAGATACTGATCTTCATGAGGGCTCCTCGATGATTTATTCCTTTTTATTATATCACAAACGGAGGGCCGGATGGCCTGCGGGACCAAAGATTTTGCCGGGACTTCCGGGGAAAAGAAAGAAAAAGTCATTTGGCCGAATTACTCCCGGCCGGGCTTGCTATTTGTGACTGAAGGGTAGTATAATAATAATGTATGCGTGAGTAAATCAATACTTATTTTCAGACGGTCTTTCCGTCTCAGCAAGGAGCAAGCTATGAAGACAAAGGCAGTAAGAATATACGGTAAAAATGATTTGAGACTCGAAGAGTTTGAGCTTCCGGCCATCAAGGATGACGAAATATTGGCAAAGGTAGTCTCGGACTCTATTTGTATGTCCAGCTACAAGGCCGCTATCCAGGGCGCGGACCACAAGCGGGTCCCCGACAACGTAGCGGAGAATCCCACCATCATCGGCCACGAGTTCTGCGGCGTGATAGTGGAAGTGGGCAAGAAGTGGCAGAGCAAGTTTACTGCCGGCAGCAAGTTTTCCATCCAGCCTGCTCTGGGCTACAAGGGCAGCCTTGATGCTCCCGGCTATTCCTACAACTACATCGGCGGCGACGCTACCTACATAGTGATCCCCAACGAGGTCATGGAAATGAACTGCCTGCTGGAATACAAGGGAGACGCCTATTTCTACGGTTCTCTGGCAGAGCCCATGAGCTGCATAGTCGGCGCATACCACGGCAATTACCACAAGACCTACGGCTCCTATGAGCACAAGATGGGCATAGAAGAGGACGGCTGCATGGCGATACTGGCCGGCGCCGGCCCCATGGGCATGGGCTGCATCGACTACGCTCTGCACAACCCCGAAAGAAAGCCCCGCCTGGTAGTGGTCACCGATATAGACGACGCCCGCCTTCAGAGAGCGGCTTCTCTTCTCACCGTGGAGGACGCCAAGGAGAACGGCGTGGACCTGCATTACGTGAACACCTCCAAGTATGACAATCCCGACGAATACCTGATAGGTCTTACCGGCGGAAAGGGCTACAACGACGTGTTCGTATACGCTCCCGTCAAGCCGGTGGTGGAGATGGGCGACAGGATCTGCGCCTATGACGGCTGTCTGAATTTCTTTGCCGGCCCCACCAACAAGGCCTTTACCGCCGAATACAACTTCTACAACGTCCACTACAATTCCACCCATATAGCGGGGACCTCCGGCGGCAATACCAGCGACATGATAGAGTCTCTCGCTCTCATGGAGAAGGGTCTTATCAATCCTGCGGCCATGATCACCCACGTGGGCGGTCTGGATGCCGTGATCGACACCACTCTCAACCTGCCCAACATCAAGGGCGGAAAAAAGCTGATCTACACGGGGATATCCATGCCTCTGACAGCTATCAGCGATTTTGAAGAGAAGGGCAAGACCGACCCCATGTTTGCCAAGCTGGCAGAGATCACCAAGGCGGCCAACGGACTGTGGTGCGCAGAGGCTGAGAAGTATCTGCTGGAGACACTCGGATAATTGTGCAGGCTCTCCTTGCGAGGAGAGTCTCTTTTATACGCTATGAACGAACAAAAGCTTTTGGAAACAGCCGTCGCCATCAGACAGAGCTACGTAAAGCGCGGCCTCGGCTGCATCGTTTCCTGTTCCGACGAGCCCGTAAAGGGGCCCTGCGGAGAATTTGATCCCGATTCTTTCGCTCCGGCTCTTCCCGCCGCTTTCAGGGTGGAGGACGTGTATTTTGACGTCCGGCCCGCCTGCGGCAAGGGCCGTATAGCCGGCAAGACCGCCATCGTGACCGGCGGCGCCCAGGGCTTCGGCTTCGGTATCGCCAAGTCACTGGTGGCTGAAGGCGCCTGCGTAGTCATTGCCGACGTCAACGAGCCTCTCGCCCAAAAGGCGGCTGCCGAGCTGGACGCCATAGCCGGCGAAAGCCGGGCCGTGGCAGTGAAGGCCGACGTCACTGACGAAGAGTCGGTGCGGCAGCTCATGAGCGCCGCTGTCAGGGCTTTCGGAGGCATAGACCTGCTGGTAAACAATGCGGGCATAGTGCGGGCCGGCAGCCTGGAGGACATGACCCTCGCAAATATGGATCTGGTGACAAAGGTCAACTACACCGCTTATTTTCTCTGCGCCAAATACGCCGCGGCGGTGATGAAGCTGGCCCACGCTTGCAACCCGGGGCTCTTTTGCGACATCATCCAGATCAATTCCAAATCGGGGCTGGTGGGCAGCAACAAGAACTTTGCCTATGCCGGCACCAAGTTCGGCACCATAGGTCTGACCCAGAGCTTTGCTCTGGAGCTGGCCCCCTATAACATCAAGGTAAATTCCATCTGCCCGGGCAATTTCCTGGACGGTCCTCTGTGGAGCGACCCGGAAAAGGGACTGTTCGTGCAGTATCTCAACGCCGGCAAGGTGCCCGGCGCAAAGACCGTGGAGGACGTCCGCAGGTTCTACGAGGCCAAGGTGCCCATGAACCGGGGCTGTCTCCCCGAAGACGTGTCCAAGGCTATATTTTACGCTATTGAGCAGACCTACGAAACCGGCCAGGCGATACCGGTCACCGGCGGACAGGTAATGTTAAACTAAACTACTAAAACCATACAAGGAGAATGGAATGGCTGTACCAGTACTTATGCCAAAACAAGGTCAGTCTGTGGAGAGCTGCATCATCACCAAGTGGAACAAACAGGTGGGCGATGCGGTAGCCGTAGGAGAAGTGATCTTTTCCTATGAGACAGACAAATCCTCTTTTGAAGAAGAGGCAAAGACAAGCGGGACCATGCTTGTGCATTTTTTTGAAGAGGGTGACGACGTTGAATGTCTCACCAATGTATGCGTTATAGGTGATCCCGGCGAAGACTATTCCGCCTTTGCTCCCAAAGGCGCCGCCGCTGCAGAAGAAGCCGCTCCCGCCGCAGCTCCCGCTCCCGCTCCTCAGCAGGAAGCGCCTGCCTCAGCCGCCGCTGCTCCCGTCCGCAAGGAAGGCTACTATCCCGTCCTGATGCCCAAGCAGGGCCAGAGCGTGGAAAGCTGCATCATTACCGAGTGGAAAAAGAAGCCGGGCGACACTGTCAAGGTCGGCGACGTTCTTTTCTCCTACGAAACAGACAAAGCCTCTTTTGAAGAGGAGTCCAAATACGATGGCACCCTGCTGGGCGTTTTCTTTGACGAAGGCGACGACGTGGAGTGCCTGACCACCATATGCGTCATAGGCCCTGCCGGCGGCAGCTGCGATGAGTATGACCCCAAAAAGGGCGCCGCAGCCCCTGCCGCTGCCGTATCGGCCGCTCCCGCTGCCGCTGCCGCAGCTCCCGCTGCTGCTCCCGCAGCCGTAGTCAGAGCCGAGGGCGAAAAGCTGAAGATATCCCCCAGAGCCAGGAACGCCGCCGCCAAGGCAGGCGTCAACCCCGCCTTTGCGGCAGGCTCCGGTCCTGACGGCAGGATCATCGAGAGAGATATCATCGGACTCATTGGCAACAAGGACTACGCCACCTTTGCCGCTGCGGCAGAAGCCAAGGCAGGCATGACCGGCACCGGTCTGGGCGGACGCATTTCCACCGCCGATATCGAGGGCGCTGCCTCCGCTCCCGCCGCCAAGGCTCCCGCAGCAGCCGCTGCCGCCGCCCCCGAAGCCGATTATGTGGACGAGCCTGTCAGCAACATGAGAAAGGTGATCTCCAAGGCTATGATGGGATCGCTGCAGGGTATGGCTCAGCTCACCCTCAACAGCTCCTTTGACGCCACCGAGATAATGGCCTTCCGCAAGAAGATCAAGGACAACGCCGAGGCCCTGGGTCTGGGCAAGATCACCGTGACGGACATTATCCTCTATGCCGTCAGCAGGACTCTGCTGAACCACAAGTTCGTCAACGCCAACATGCTGGATGACAAGATGCGTTTCTTCAACAACGCTCACGTGGGTCTGGCCGTGGATACTCCCAGAGGTCTGCTGGTGCCCACCATATTCAACGCCAACAAGATGAGCCTCAACGAGATCGCCGCCGAGAGCAAGACCCTTGCTGCGGCAGCCCAGGGCGGCACCATCAGCCCCGATCTGCTGAAGGGCGCATCCTTTACCGTGACCAATCTGGGCACCTTTGGAGTAGAAAGCTTTACTCCGGTGATCAATCCTCCCCAGACCTGCATACTGGGCGTCAACACCATAGTCCAGAGAGTCAAAGAGGTCAACGGACAGCTCACCACTTATCCCGCCATGGGTCTGTCTCTCACCTTTGACCACAGGGCTCTGGACGGCGCTCCCGCCGCCCGCTTCCTGAAGGAGCTGGTGACCAATCTGGAAAACATTACGGTTTTAATGGCTAAATAATATATCTGGAGCTGATATGAGTTACGATTTGATAGTATTGGGCGGAGGCCCCGGCGGATACAACGCCGCCGAAAAAGCCGGTCACGCCGGTCTCAGCACTCTGCTGATAGAAAAGAAGGCCCTGGGCGGCGTGTGCCTCAACGAAGGCTGCGTGCCCACCAAGACCCTGCTTTACTCTTCCAAGGTGTACGGGTATGCCCTCCACGGCTCCGATTACGGCGTGTCCGTCAAGGACGTAGCCTACGATCATGCCGCGGTGGTGACCCGCAAGGACAAGGTGGTGAAGACCCTGGTCAGCGGTATCGAGGGCCAGATGAAGGCCGCCAAGGTCACGGTGGTAAAGGAAAACGCCGTGATCAAGGGCAAGTCCGGCAATGAGTACATAGTCGAAGCCGGCGGCAAGGAATACAGCGGCAAGGCTCTCTTTATAGCCACCGGTTCCGAGTCCGCCATGCCTCCCATCCCCGGAGCAAAGGAAGCCTTTGACGCCGGAGTGATGGTCACCAACAGAGAGCTGCTGCAGATCACCGAGATCCCCAAGGAGCTGGCGGTCATAGGCGGCGGCGTGATAGGTCTGGAAATGGCAGCCTACTTTGCCTCCGTGGGAAGCAAGGTGACGGTCATCGAGATGCTGGACCATATAGCCGGCAACACTGACGGTGAGATAGCCGGTATCCTGCAGAAGCTGTACGCTGCCAAGGGCATCGTCTTCAAGCTGGGCTGCAAGGTGACCGGGATATCCAATACAGGCGTCACCTACGAGGAGAACGGCAAGGAGTGCTTTGCCCCTGCCGACAAGATCCTCATGAGCGTGGGCAGGACCCCCAACACCAAGGGCATAGGACTGGAGAACATAGGCATCGAGATGGACCGCAGGGCCATCAAGACCGATCTGCAGTGCCGCACCAATCAGCCCAACGTGTTCGCCATAGGCGACGTCAACGGCAAGATCATGCTGGCCCATACTGCCTACAGAGAAGGAGAGGTGGCCCTCAACACTCTGCTGGGCAAGAAGGATATAGTCAGATACAACTGCATACCCAGTGTCATATACACCAATCCCGAGATAGGCTCTGTGGGTGAGACCGAAGCCTCTGCCAAGGCCAAGGGCATCGACGTCAAGGTAGGCAAGCTGCCTCTGATGTACAGCGGACGCTTTGTAGCCGAGGGCGGCAACAGGGAGTGCGTGGCCAAGATAGTCGTCAACAAGAAGTACGACTCCATCATAGGCTGCCAGTGCATCAGCCCCTACGCCTCCGAGTTCATCTGGGGCATGGTCCCGGTCATCGAGACCGAGATGCGCGTCTCCGACGCCAAGGAGCTGGTGTTCCCTCATCCCACCGTGTGCGAGATCCTGCGCGAGGTCATCTGGACCTTATAGAGGTATCCGGCTTGCCGGAATCAGACTGAAACAAATCTTAAGTAATATATATATGGAGCAAAGGCTATGCCAAAAAGTCAATTTGTAGATCCTGATTTTATCAGAAAGCCCGGTTTTATAGAATTTGATCAGATACCCGTCAATCAATACAATAAAACCATCAGAGACGAAAAGAAGAACTTCTCCAAGGCAGATTTTCTGCGGATATACAGAGACATGCGGTTCATACGCGAGTTTGAAAGCATGCTCTATCTCATCAAGACTCAGAGCGAGTACAACGGTGTCCAGTATTCCAACCCCGGCCCCGCCCACCTTTCCACCGGTCAGGAGGCTGCGGCTGTGGGACAGGCGTACATATTGAATATCAACGACTATTCCTTCGGTTCCCACCGCTCTCACGGCGAGATCCTGGCCAAGGGTCTTTCCGCCATCGAAAAGCTGTCCGACAAAGAGCTGACCGACGTGATGGAAGGCTTTTTTGACGGCAAGGTGCTGAAGGCTCTGGAAAAGGGCATCGGCGACGAGACCCTCACCGTCAAGGAAAAGGCAGTCAAGTTCCTTATTTACGGCGCTCTTTCCGAGATATTCGCCAGAGAGACCGGCTTCCACAGAGGCCTGGGCGGCTCCATGCACGCCTTCTTTACTCCCTTTGGCATTTATCCCAACAACGCTATAGTCGGCGGCTCCGCCACCGTGGCTCTGGGCGCTGCTCTGTATAAGCGCTGCAACAAGAAGGACGGCATCGTGATCTGTAACATCGGCGACGGCTCCATGGGCTGCGGCCCCGTGTGGGAAGCCATCATGATGTCCGCCATGGATCAGGTCAAGCAGCTGTGGGACAAGGGCTACAACAAGGGTCTGCCCATCCTCTTCAACTTCTTCAACAACCAGTACGGCATGGGCGGCCAGACCCGCGGCGAGACCATGGGCTATGACTTCCTGGCCCGGGCCGGCGCAGGCGTGAACCCCGAGCAGATGCACGCCGAGAGAGTGGACGGCTACAATCCTCTGGCAGTCATCGACGCCATGAAGCGGAAGAAGGAGATCCTCACCGGCGAGGGCGGCCCCGTGCTGCTGGACGTGGTCACCTACCGCTATGCCGGCCATTCCCCTTCGGACTCTTCCTCCTACAGGACCAAGGAAGAGATCGCTGCCTGGGAAGCTCAGGATGCTATCCCCGCTTACGCCGACAAGCTGATCAAGGCCAAGGTGGCTACCAAGGCCGAGATAGACGCTATCGAAAAGCACGTGGTGGAGACCATCACCCAGATCTGCGCTATGGCAGTGGACGAGAAGATCTCCCCCAGAATGGACGTCAAGGCCAATCCGAGAGTCATCGAGGATCTGATGTTCTCCAACACCAAAATGCCCAAGATGTCCGACGACGAAGTGGTGACCCTCAAGCCCAAGGAAGAGTCCCCCAGAGTCCAGGCTATCGCCAAGAAGGAGCGCTATGGCTTTGACAAGGACGGCAAGCTCTTCTCCAAGAACAAGGCCTTCCAGCTCAGAGACGGCCTGTTTGAGGCCATCATCGACAAGTATTATGAGGATCCCACTCTCATCAGCTACGGCGAAGACGTGAGAGACTGGGGCGGCGCCTTTGCAGTGTACAGAGGTCTCACCGAGGTCATACCTTATCACAGACTGTTCAACTCTCCCATTTCCGAAGCGGCCATCGCGGGCTCTGCCTGCGGCTACGCCATGAGCGGCGGAAGAGTGATAGCCGAGCTGATGTACTGCGACTTCCTGGGCAGAGCCGGTGACGAGGTCTTCAACCAGATCCCCAAGTGGCAGGCTATGAGCGCGGGCGTCATCAAGATGCCTCTCGTGATCAGAGTCTCCGTAGGCTCCAAATACGGCGCTCAGCACTCTCAGGACTGGAGCTCCCTGGTGGCCCATATCCCCGGTATCAAGGTGATATTCCCCGCCACTCCCTATGACGCAAAGGGTCTGATGGCTTCCGCCCTCAACGGCACCGATCCCGTGATCTGCTTCGAGTCTCAGAGGATCTACGACGTGGGCGAGCAGTTCCACAAGGGCGGCGTTCCCGTGGAGAGCTACGAGATCCCCATCGGCGAGCCCGACGTGAAGAGAGAAGGCTCCGACGTGACCATCCTCACCTTTGGCGCCACTCTGTACAGAGCCATCAAGGCTGCCGACATGCTGCAGGAGAAATACGGCATATCCGCCGAGGTCATCGACGCCAGAACTCTGGTGCCCTTCAACTATGACAAGGTGCTGGAGTCCGTCAAGAAGACCGGCAAGATATTGCTGACCTCCGACGCCTGCGAAAAGGGCTCCTTTATCAACACCATGGCTCAGACCATTTCCGAGCTGGCCTTTGACGAGCTGGATGCACCTCCCGTAGTAGTGGGCGCCCGCAACTGGATCACCCCCTGCTTCGAGCTGGACAACGACTTCTTCCCTCAGCCCGAGTGGATGATAGACGCCATTCACGAGAAGATCATGCCTATACCCGGCCACACCCCCACGAACAACTTTACTCCCGTGGAGAGGATGCGCCGCGAGAAGGCAGGCGTGTAAATTCTGATCTGCACAACATGCGCCCGTTCGCGGGCGCATTTTTGTGCCCGGAAAGGGCGCCGGGGCCGGCTCTTGCCAAAGACCGGGGTGATGTGGTATAATATAATCGTAAAATAGATATACCGGCATTGCTTATAAGAGTGGGGTTTCTCACTCTTATGTTTTAATTATTGGGGTGTGAAGTGAGCATAGAATACAGAGAAGCTTTACGAAGCATATCAAAAGAGAAGAATATTCCTTTTGATGAGCTTTTGCTCTTGCTTGAAAATGCGCTGACTCGTATGTACAAGCGCAACATAGAAGCCTCCGCAAAGGGCGAGCAGCCTCAAATAAGAGCGGAGGTCGGCGAGAAGGACGTCCACATCTACTGCCTGAAAAAGGTGGTCATGTTCGTGGACGACCCGAATACGGAGATAGCCCTTTCCAATGCATTGAAGATAGACCCCGGCGCCAAAACCGGCGACTACGTGGAAGAGGAGGTCACTCCTTCCAATTTCGGCAGGATGGCCGCTCACACGGCCCGGTTCGTCCTGGAATCCAAGATCAAGGATTATGAGCGCGAGCGGGATATCAAGCAGTTTCAGTCCAGGGTGGGGGATATCATCAATACTCACGTGTCCCGTTTTGAAGGCAAGCTGGTATTCGTGGACCCGGACGGACAGCAGGACTATGCGGAGCATATAGAGGCCCTGCTCCCGCCGGAGGAGCAGATCCGCAGCGAGAGATTCAGGGTCAGAGAGATGCTGAAGGTCTACGTGCTGGAGCTGCGGGAAAATCCCGGAGGACGCAGCCGTTATCAGCTGGTGGTCTCCAGGACCCATCCCTCCCTGGTCAGGCGTCTGGTTGAAAACGAGGTGGAGGAGATAGCCTCCGGCAAGGTGCAGATAGTGTCCATTGCCAGAGAGCCGGGCATCCGCACCAAGATAGCCGTCACCTCCGCCGATCGCAATATAGATCCCGTGGGAGCCTGTCTGGGCTCCAACGCTTCCAGACTCAAGGCCATACTCAGGGAACTGAGGGGCGAAAAGCTGGATATAGTCAAATATGACGAAGACCCGGTGAAGTATATCATCGACGCTGTGGCTCCTGCTCACGTGGTGTCGGTGGATTGCGACACGGAGACCCGGACCGCCGTGGTCAGAGTGCCCGACAAGGAGCTGTCTCTGGCCATAGGAAAAAAAGGCGTGAACGCCAAGCTGTCGGCCAAGCTGACCGGCTGGAATGTGAAGATACAGGGGACCACGGAGTGAGGGAACGCACCTGTATAGTCTGCAAGACCAAGGGGCCCCAGCAGTCCTTTTTCCGTATAGGCAAAAAGGCCGACGGCTCCCTGCAGACCGGCTCCGGAGGACGCGGCGCCTACATATGCCGCAGCCGCAGCTGTATAACCAAAGCCATGCAAAAGCCGCGTCTCGCCATGTTTCTCAGAACAAAGCCCGACGAGGAGGCAGAGCAGCAGCTTCTGTCCTCACTGCTCCGGGAGTTGACCGAGACCCCCGAGCCATGATGAGCCCGGCCGGAATAGTCTTATGAACAGAATACTTATGAGGCGGAATGTTATGATAGGATGATCCTGTTGATTGCATTTCCCCTATGTTTTACGAGGTGAATATATGAGTGCAAAAACTGTCGCTTCTTTTGCAAAGGAGCTGAAAATAACCGAGAAGGAGCTGAACGGATACCTGAAGGAATTGGGTGTGTCGGCCAGATCAGACGAAGCTCTTGATGCAGAAACGGTGGCCTTTATCAAGGATCTGATAAAGGATCAGAAGTCAGTCAAGGTCCAGATACCTCAGGCTGTCACCGTAAGAGATCTGGCAGAAAAGCTGGGCAAGCCGGTCAGCGAGCTGCAGAAATCCCTCGTAGAGCTGGGTATTCTGGCCACTGTCAACCAGTCGGTGGGAGCCGACGTGGCTCAGAAGGTGGCCGACAAGTGGCATATCACACTGGAAATAGTCAAGTCGGAGGCTGTCCGCGCCAAAAAGCCTGCGTCGGCCAAGGCGCCTGCGGCCAAGACCAACACGAAGCTGGCCTCCAGGCCTCCCGTGGTGACCGTGCTGGGTCACGTGGACCACGGCAAGACCACCCTCCTCGATACTCTCAGAAAAACTCACGTCACGGACCAGGAGTCCGGAGGCATCACTCAGCATATAGGCGCGTATCAGGTGGAGCTGAAGGGCCGCAAGATCACCTTTATCGACACTCCCGGACACGCCGCCTTTACCGCTATGCGCGCCAGAGGCGCCGCCATCACCGATATAGTCATTCTGGTGGTGGCAGCCAATGACGCCGTCATGCCCCAGACCGTAGAAGCCATCCACCACGCCCAGCAGGCCAACGTCCCCATCATAGTGGCCATCAACAAGATAGACCTGCCCGAGGCCAACGTGGAGCGCTGCAAGACCCAGCTCATGGACCACGGCCTCATGCCCGAGGAATGGGGCGGCAAGACCATTATGGTGGAGATATCCGCCAAGTTCAACACCAATATAGACGAGCTGCTGGAAATGGTCCTTCTGGTGGCGGATATGGAGGAGCTGAAGGCGGAGGTGTCCGCTTCCAAAGTATCCGGCGCCGTGATAGAGGCCCACGTGGAGGCCGGAAAGGGCAACGTAGCCACGGTCCTGGTGCAAAAGGGGACTCTGAAGATAGGGACTCCCATCGTGGCCGGCGAGGCCTACGGCAAGGTGAAGGCCATGTTTTCCGACAAGGGAGACAAGCTGTACAAGGCGGGGCCGTCCACTCCCATCGAGCTGGTGGGTCTGAACTCCGCTCCTCTGGCCGGAGACGTGCTCCAGTCCGTCAAGACGGAAAAAGAGGCCCGCTCCATCGCCGAGGCCAGGATAGCCAAGGAAAAGGAAGACCGTCTGGCCCGCAAGAACGCCATCACTCTGGACAGCATATATGACAAGATCAGGGAAAACGGCATCAAAAAGCTGCCTCTGGTGCTGAAGGCAGACGTCCAGGGGACTCTGGAGGCCGTCAGCGATTCACTGAGAAAGATAGAGCACGAAGAAGTCACAGTGGACATCATCCACTCGGGCATCGGCGACGTCACGGAAAACGACGTCAACTTTGCCATAGCCTCCGAGGCCATCATAGTGGGCTTCAATACGGGCATCGAGAACAACGTCAGCAGGATGCCCGAGGCCGACCGGGTGGAGATCCGCACCTACAGCGTCATATACGACCTGATGAGAGACGTCAAGGCCGCTATGGCAGGTCTGCTGGAGCCCGTCTTTGAAGAGACGGTGAACGGTCTTGCCGAGGTGAGAAGCACCTTCAGGATACCCAATCAGGGCATCGTGGCCGGCTGCTACGTCACCGAGGGCAACGTGATCCGCAACGATTTTATCCGGATAAAGCGGGGCAAGCAGGTGGTCTTTGAGGGCCGGCTGGATTCGCTGAGGCATTTCAAGGATGAAAAGAGCGAGATAGCCCAGGGCTTTGAGTGCGGCATCATGATCAAGGGCTTCAACGAGTACGAAGAGGGAGACATCATCGAATCCTACTCCAAGAAGCAGATCGCGAGAGCCATCAGCTAAGAATCATGACACAGAAACAGAAAAAGGTCAACGAGCTCATGAGGCAGGAGGTCAGCATCTCCGTCATGCGGGATATCAAGAATCCCCATCTGGGCTTTGTGACCGTGACCCGCTGCGAGGTCAGCGCCGATATCAGCTATTGCAAGGTGTTTGTCACCGTGCTGGGAGACGACAAGGCCAGGGAGGACAATCTGCTGCTCCTGAAGAACGCTGCGGACTTCATAAGGGTCTGCATATCCAAGCGCGTCCGCATGCGGCAGGTCCCCGCTCTGGACTTCAGGATAGACACCTCCATTGACGAGACTCAGCATCTGCTGGAGGTCATGGAAAAGGACAGGATAGCCCACAGCTATGGCGAAGGAGGGGATGAGGAACATGATGACTAAGGATATCTCGGTCTTCCTTTCGAAGCTCATGTGCTACAACCGGATACTCATCGCTGGTCACGTGAGCCCCGATGCAGACGCCATCGGCTCTCTCCTGGCTCTGGGCCGGTTTTTGTCCTCCAAGGGCAAGCAGGTCAGCCTGTTTGTCAAGGACGGCTGCCCCGACACCTGCTCGTTCCTGGAGGGCTCCGACAGCATCTCCGGAGAACTGGACGAGGAGGCTCTGGGCTGCGAGCTGCTGCTCCTGACGGACTGCTCCGACGTGAAGAGGACCGGCTGCGAGGCGGCTCTCGACGGCATCAAAAACAAGGCGGTGCTGGACCATCACGTATGTCACGGAGAGCCGGAGTGCAGCTTTGGCCTGGTGGACCCGGACGCCTGCTCCGCTTCCATACTGGTCTACAAGCTGATCCTGGCAGCCAACAGCCAGCCCGATATCTGCACCTCCGAGGCGATACTCACAGGCATCGCCGGCGATACGGGAGCCTTTCGCTTTTCGAACACCACCTCCGAGGTCCTGTCCGTGGTGGCGGATCTCACCGAAAGAGGCGCCCGGCTCCATGAGATCATCAAGGAATATTTTCTCTCCAGACCCATCAGGGTAGTGAGGCTCCTGGGCAAGGTCCTCCACGGCCTGCGGTTTTATTATGACAACAAGGTGGCTGTGGCCGTGATCCTGAACGAGGATTTTGACGGCATAAACAAGACGGACCTGGAGGGCATCAACACGGAGATAAACAGCATCAGGGACCTCAGGCTGTCCGTGCTCCTGAGAGAGGAAGAAAAGGGCTCCTTCCGCTGCTCTCTCCGAAGCGACGGCTACGTGGACTGCAGCCGGCTGGCCGCGGTCTTCGACGGCGGAGGACACAAGAACGCCGCAGGCTGTACCCTGCGGAGGGCTTCCTCCGAAGAGGCTGTGGAGGATATCATGAAAGAGGTCGCCAATTGGAAGGCTTCCTTTGTATAAACAAGCCTTCGGGCATGACCAGCCATGACGTGGTCAGCCGGGCAAGGCGTTTGCTGCGCACCAAAAAGATAGGTCATACGGGCACCCTGGATCCTCTTGCGACCGGGGTTCTTGTTTTGTGTGTGGGCAAAGCCACCAGACTTGCCGACTATATACAGGCGGGAGAAAAAAGGTACCTGTGCAGGATGCTGCTGGGGAAGGGCACCGACACTCTGGACACGGAGGGCGTGGTGACCGCGGAGGCGCCGGCGGGACATATAGGACCGGAGCACCTGGCGGCAGCGCTCCCCTGCTTTTTGGGAGAGCAGCTGCAGACGCCGCCGTCAGTGTCGGCCATCAAAAAGGACGGCGTGCCTCTATACAGGCTGGCCCGTCAGGGTGAGATGGTGGTCCCGGAGCCCAGACGGGTGAGGGTGGAGTCTCTGGAGCTGCAGGACTTTTGCGCGGATCCGGTCCATCCTTCGGCGCTGCTCACTGTGGAGTGCTCAAAGGGGACCTACGTCAGAGCCCTTGTGAGGGATATAGGCCGCAGGCTGGGGGTCCCGGCCTGCGTGTGCAGCCTGCACCGCAGCAGGAACGCAGGCTTTGAGGACAGTGAGGCGATCCCTCTTGCCGAGCTGGAGGAGATGACCCCCGAGGAGATAGCAGGCGCCATGCTGCCCATGGACACAGTATGCCGTTTTTTGCCCAGCTTTTCCACCGGGGAAGCCCGCAGGCTCTCCTGCGGTCTGTCGGTCTCTGCCCGGGTCCCGGATACGGACGCCATCGTGGCTCTTGCCGGCGGCGAGGTGGCCGCTCTGGGCCGCGTCGAGGAAGGCATGTTTTATCCCGGAAAGGTGTTTATAGATCCATGAAAACAGGCAAGCTGCCAAACACTCTGCTGGAGCGTCTTATCCGGACGGACAACACGGACCCTTCTGTATTGGTGGGTCCCCGGACAGGGGTGGACGGCGCCGTGGTGGCCCTGTCCGAATGCGACCTGATAGCAGTCAGCGACCCGGTCACCTTTGAGACGGACCGGGTGGGGGAGCATCTCGCAGCCATCAACGCCAACGATATAGCGGTCATGGGGGGCTGGCCTCTCTATCTGCTGTGCGTCATCCTGCTGCCCCCTTATATGGACGAGAGCGGCGTGGTCCGGCTGTTTGAGGGAGTGAAAGAGGCTGCCTCCAAATACAATATATCGCTTATAGGCGGACATACGGAGATCACCGACGCGGTCACAAGGCCGGTGGTCAGCGGGACCATGCTGGGGGTGTCCCTGAAGAAGGACTTTCCCACGGCAGCGCGCCCTGGAGACGTCATAATACAGATCAATCCCGTGGCTGTGGAAGGGGCTGTCATTCTGGCCGGGTGCCACAGAGAAAGGCTGACAGCCTGCGGAGCCGGGCGGGAGCTCATAGACGCTGCCGCAGGCCTCGGGGACAGATACGGCCTGTGCATCGCGGCTCCTGCGGCTCTGTGTCTGGAGCATGATATCCGGGTGATGCATGACGTCACCGAAGGAGGCATATGCGGCGCGTTGTCCGAGATGGCCCTCTCTTCCGGCTGTGACTTCGTGATAGACCGGGCTTCCATACTGACAGACCCCGCCGCCTGTGAGATATGCCGCCTGCTGGGAATAGAAATACTCGGGCTCATAGGCAGCGGCAGCCTCCTTGTTGTGGTGGACGGCGCGGATGCAGACCCCCTTCTTGACGCGCTGAGAGGGCAGGGCTATGAAGCGTCGGCCATAGGCAGAGCGGTGAAGGGCTGCGGCAGGAGCCGTTTTTCCGACGGCTCGCCCTGGCCGGAGATCCTGCGCGACGAGCTGGCGCGTATCACCGAATCTTAGTTCAGCCGGGCTACGGCGCCGAAGCGCGCTTATAATATGAAACAACTACCCTATTATCAAAAAAACATTATAGTTCTCGGTATATGCATTTTCCTGTGCGCCGTCAGCTATCAGATCATCATGCCCTTCTTTCCCAGGCTCCTGGCGGACCTGGGAGTGGAAGAGCAGAACATCAGCTATTGGACCGGCCTGATCTTTTCCTGTCAGTCGGCGGCCTTCATGATCGCGGCTCCTCTGTGGGGCAAGGTGGGGGATACCTACGGCCGCAAAAAGATGATCCTGAGGGCGGGGACGGTGATCAGCATATCCTATTTTGCCATGTTTTTCTGCCGGGACCCCTATCAGCTGCTGGTGGTGCGTATAGTCAACGGCTTCTTTACCGGCTTTATCCCCGCTTCCATCACCCTGGTGTCCACCAATACTCCCGAGGACAGGGTGCTCCCTTACGTGGCGGCAATGCAGACCGTGTCCGCCTCCGGGACCATAGCCGGCCCGGCGGTAGGAGGCTTTCTGGGCGCATTGTGGGGCTTTCAGTCCAGCGTGCTGGTGGGGGCCTCGGCCGTGTTTGTCAGCACCATAATGGTGCTGGCCTTTGTCAAAGAGATCAATATGCCCAGACCCGACCCGGGGCACCGGACCACCCTGTGGCAGGATATCGCCATCTCCTTTCGGAACCCGGTCATCAAAAATCTGGTGGTCATGAACTTCTTTCAGGGCATATGCGTTCAGGGAGTCATGCCCTTTATCATCATACACATGGACGGACAGGTCTCCGATTTTGTCAGCGGCATCCTGTATTCGCTGCCGGCGGTGGCCATGATATTCACCGCTCAGCGCTGGAGCCGGCTGGGCAAGACCATGAGCCAGTATCTCATGATAATCATCGGCTTCATAGGCTCCGGGGCGGCCATAGTGCTGCTGGCCAACGTCAGGAGCCTGGTCCTCTTTGGCATATTTATGTTTCTATTCGGCCTGATGAACTCCGGCATCACCACCAATCTGACGGCCAAGACCGTGAGCAGCATAGAAGAGGATTTCAGGGGCAGGGCCCTGTCTATCCAATCCACCTTTCAGACCCTGGGCGCCGTCACGACTCCCGTCACCGCCGGCATCATCATACAGGCCCGGGGCACGGCCTTTTCGTTTTCGGCAGTGGGTATCCTGACTCTGGTGGTCGGCATCCTCTTCTGGGTGGTCCTCAAAAACGACCTCGCCAACTCCCCGGCAAAATAATTTTCCGGCGCAAAAAAATATCGGCAGATCACTGTGTGGATCTGCCGATATGTCTGTCGGGCTATTTTGAACGCTTGTCCGTCCTTGGCCTTTCCCTGGGAGGAGCCGAGGGCTTGGTGACGGGCTTGCTCTCCTGCCGTGTCACCGAAGGTCTGGAGGCGGGGAAAGAGGGCCTCTCAGAGACGTCGGGCCTGGAAGGTCTTTCGGGCCTCCTGACATCGGGTCTCTCCGGTCTGTTGTCGCCGGGACGGCCGATGATCGGCCTGGGCCGGGCGATATTTGGTCTGGGCTCGGCAATATTGGGCCGGGGCTCGGCTATGTTCGGTCTGGGCTCGGCGATATTGGGCCGGGGCTGCATGACGTCGGGCAGAGGATGATGCGATCCGGGGCCGGGCCTGCGGCCATCCATGGCGGGCGGGAGCGGCGGCCTTCTGACCTCACCGGGGAAATCCGGTATCCTGGAAGGGAATATGTAGTCCGGATGTCTGTAATGTCTGTAACGGTCGTTGTAATAATAGCGGTCGTCAAACCATATCCATCTGTCCGAATATCTCCACCAGTCGTTGTTGCGATATACTATGCGATTGTTGTAATAATAATCGTCATACCAGTTGTCGTTGATGAGCCAGCCGATCACAGCTCCTGCTATCAGGGCAGCCAGGATGTCGTCACTATTGGTGTAGCCGGAGGTACGCGTGTTCTTGTATTCCCTGCCGTCAGCATTCAGATATATGATGGAGGGAAGCTTTGTGACGTTGTACTCCGTGCACAGATCGCGATATCTGGCTCTGTTGGCAGGGCCGGTGAGATCTATTTTCATCCAGATCAGGTCTTCCACGGCGGCCACAAACTGGCCGTTGTCCAGCATGTTCTGCTCCATCAGGCGGCAGTCGTAGTTGTCGTCGTCGGTAAACCAGAGAGCTATGGGCATATTGTCCGAGAGGGCTCTCGTGAGAGCGGCGTCGGAATATTTGATCACCTTCAGCTCACCGCAAAAAGAAGGGGCAGCCATAAGGATGAACAGGATGCAGATGCACCATAAGGATACCTTTTTCATGATTTGGCCTCCTGTGATAGTTCTATTTATAATACGCTGTTTGGGTCTGTTTTGTTTCACTTTATTCGTCGTACTCTTCGTACTCGTCCTCATCGTCCGTGATGATGGGGATCGCGGGCAGGGTCTCCTCGCCCAGCACGCTGCCGGCCCAGGCCTTGAGCTGATCCGTGTCGTCGCCCAGGAGCTCTGTCAGTCCGGTCCAGAAATCGTAGGAGATGTTGGCAAAGGAAAACTCTGCCGTCAGCTGGCGGACTGTGTCTATCTCAACGGCATCCTCGCTGTCGTCCATGTATATGGCTCCCATGCTGTTGAGGCGCTGGTCCCACTCGCTGACCGGCTCCGCCTTTCTCAGAGTCTCGTAAAACTCCTCCAGATAGGTCAGATAGTTGTCTGCCAGCCTGTTCAGCTCCTCCATGGTCTTTTCGTCGGCAGCCTCGATCTCCGGGGGAGTGCCGTTGTCCCTGGCTTCGGTGAAGACAGCCTGCCAATACTCAAACACGGGCACGAGTATCAGCCTCTTTTCCATCTTCAGGAAATAATCCTCCAGCTCGCAGGCCGTGTCCTCGTCCGTCTCTTCCTCGATGATATCCAAAAGCCCGGAGGGGACGGAGGCTTCCAGACCCGTGTTCCACAGGTCATAATCCCCGGGGTCCATGTTTTTGGACATCACGCGCCTGATGGGCCCGGTGATCTCCCGGATATAGACGTCCTCGCATTCCAGCTCGTCGCAGAAGTCTCCGGCCAGGTCGGTGGAGAGCAGCTTGACGGTTTTTATCCATAAGGGTTTTTGATTTTTCAGCATATATTGCTCCGGTGATAGTTTGCCTTTATATGTCTAATATTAGTATATATTATGTCGGCCGCTTTTGTCAAATAAAATCCGCAGAAGGGGTTGATTTGCGTGTCCCGGACTGATATAATCATGGTGTTGACGCATCAACAAAGGAGGTCTGCATGAGAAAAAACACAGATGAATACGCTCCCTTTGACGCCCTCAGGGGTCTCGGGACCGTGCTGAGAGAGAGAGAAAGACGCCTGCTGCCGAGAGGCTCCGCGGAGGAAAAGGATATATCCGGCGTCCTGAGGAGTATAGCCTGCGGGACCACGGTGACCGTGGTGTATTCCTGGAGGGGCGAATACGCCTCCGTCACAGGCCCCGTGGAGGCTCTGTCCCGCCGGGCAAGACGCCTGAGGGTCTGCAGCCGGGATATAGCCTTTGAGGATATCATCGGCATATCCGCGCAGTATCCTCTGTGAGCCTTCGGGGCAGAGGGCACATTATTTTTGGAATTGTGGTATAATAGTAGTGGATACAGACAGCGAGGCGAAATATGGACGGAATAAAGAATTATATCTTTGATATGGACGGCGTGCTGGTATTGGGCTCCACGCCCATAGCCGGCGTCACGGAGCTGATCCGGCGTATGGTGGACGATGAGACCAACTTTGCCATCCTGACCAACAATCCGTTTTATACGCCCAAGGATCTGCAGTTCAGACTGGCTCACGTGGGTCTGGATGTGCCGGAGCGCCGGATCTACACCTCCGCCATGGCGACGGCTGCGTTTCTGGACAGTCAGCGACCCGGCGGGTCTGCCTACGTCATAGGCGAGTCCGGCCTGACCACCGCTATCCACAACGTGGGCTACGCCATCACCCAGTACAATCCCGACTACGTGGTGCTGGGCGAGACCACGAATCTGAGCTTTCAGAACATATCCACGGCCTGCACCCTGATCGAAAAGGGAGCCAGATTCATATGCACCAATCCGGACACGGTGGGGCCCGTGGAAGGGGGAGTGGTCCCGGCAGCAGGCTCCATGGCCGCGCTGATATCCAAGACCACCGGAGTCGAGCCCTATTTCATAGGCAAGCCGAACCCTCTCATGATGCGGTCGGTGCTCAGATACATCAACGCTCACTCCGAGGAGACCGCCATGATAGGCGATCAGATGGAGACGGATATCAAGGCGGGTCTGGAGGCAGGCATGCGCACTGTGCTGGTGCTCTCGGGGCTCATGGACAAGAAGGACGTGGAAAAGTATCCTTTCCGCCCCGACATCATAGTGAACAGTGTGACGGAGCTGGACATATAGCAAGACGCGAGAGGTGAACAATGAGCTGTTTTAACATTACCTTTTTTTCCAAAGCTTTGGGCAAGTCATCCCAGATGCTGGTGTTCAAGCCGGACGACCGCAGTCCTTTTCCCGTGGTGTATCAGCTCCACGGACATTCGGACGACTATACTCAGTGGGCGCGGTTTACCATACTGGAGCAATACGCCGTTGACAATCAGATAATGATCGTGCTGCCCGACGGGGGCAGGGGCTACTACACCAACGCGGCCACCGGAGACAGATACGAGGATCACATCCTGGAGACCGTGGAGTTCATAGACAACACCTTCAACACCATAAAGGACAGAGCGCAGAGAGGCATCGGCGGTCTGAGCATGGGCGGCTACGGCACCCTGAAGCTGGCCCTGAAGCATCCGGACGTGTTTTCCTCTGCGGCAGCTCATTCGTCGGTCATAGTGCCCGAGGAGCGCAGAGGCACTCCTTTCTGGGACAACATCTTTGCCGACTTCAAGCCGGAGGACTCTCTGAGGAGCCTGGCTCTGAAAAACGGCTCCCGGATCAATTTCCGTTTTGACTGCGGGACGGAGGACGGGCTCCTGCCCGAAAACAGGGCCTTTGCCGCCTTTCTCAAGGAAAAAGAGATACCTCACATATATGAAGAGCATCCCGGCACCCACAATTGGGATTATTGGCGCGCCCACGTGGGGACCGCCATCGCTTTTCACATGAAGAACTTTGGTCTGTAAACGCCGTCCGGACCGGCGGCGCTACGCGAGGAGAACGACATGAACTATGCATTATCACAAACCATCGCTCTGTGGGTCATAGCGTCCCTGTGGCTGATATCGGTAATATGCGTGTTTATCGGCATTATGTATCTGGTCAGGTTCCTGCAGGAGGCTATGGTGGTCTTTCGCAGGATAGAGCGCGTCACCGAGGACCTCAGGACCCAGCTGTATCCCGTGCTGGAGGATTCGCGCAAGACTCTTGACGAGGTGCGCAAGACTACCCTGAAGATCAACGACCTGTCGGTCAAGGCAGACAAAATATTGTCTTCTGTCTCATCTGCCGCCGCCGCCGCGCGGTTCATCACGGGCCTGGTGCCCGTAAAGGGCAGAGGGCTTTGGAACGGACTCTTAAGCGGTCTGAATATGTTTAAGATTTTTTCAAACGGAGGAAAAAATAAAAATGAGTAACGAAAAAGATACCGGTCTCGTGTTCCTTGCCGGCATAGGCCTCGGCGCTCTGCTGGGCGCTGCCGTAGCTTTGCTCACCGCTCCCCAGAGCGGAAAGGAGACCAGAGAGGATCTGATATCCTTTGCGGAGCAGTCCAGAGACAAGGCCCAGGAGCTGGCCGCGGCGGCTGCCGAGAAGGCTCAGGAATACGCTTCCATAGCCGAAGAATACGCTGTGATAGCCAAGGAAAAGAGCCAGGAGGCCATCGCGTCCGGCAAAAATTTTATTGCAAACGCCAGAGCCGGCATGAAGTCTGCCGACGAAGAGGGCGCCGAGCCCGTGTCTGCAATAAACGAGGAGATGGACGAGGCTGAAGCCGAGGCATAGCCTCAATGCACGAAATGTCTATAGCCGCAGGCATATTGTCTGCGGCTGAACTTGCGTCGGAGGGCAGACCAGTAAAGGCTGTGAGCATAGTGCTGGGGGAGCTGGCGGGGATAGACGACGAGAGCCTGCGTCTCTGCTGGGAGCTCGTTTCCGAGAATACCTGCTGCAGCGGCGCCTCTCTGGACGTCAGATACGTATACGCCGACCTGAAATGCCTGGATTGCGGCAAGGTGTTCCCACTCAGAACAAACAGGTCCCTTCTGTGCCCGGAATGCGGCGGGGAAGGGCGCCTGACAGACAGGACGGATATGCAGTATATCGAAGCTGTGGAGCTGTATGATGACCATCAGGCTTAAGACGGACATATTGGGCGAGAACTCCCTGCGCGCCGATGAAAACCGGTCCTTTTTCCGCGGGGAGGAGCTGTGTGTCGTCAACGTGTGCGGCGGTCCCGGCGCCGGCAAGACCACTCTCATTGCCGCTCTGTGCGAGCTGCTGAAGGACCGGGTCCCCACAGGCGTGATAGAGGGAGATATAGCTTCGGAGATAGACACGGAAGCCCTGCTGGCAAAGGGCATAAAGGCCGTGCAGATCAACACCATGGGCGCCTGCCACCTGACAGCCATGCAGGTCTACAGGGGCGTCCGCGACCTGGGCGTCTCCGGCGGCATAGTGTTCGTGGAAAACATAGGCAATCTGGTCTGTCCTGCCTCCTTTGATCTGGGGGAGGCCTGCCGGATAGCCGTGACGGGAGTCACGGAGGGCGCCGACAAGCCCTACAAATACATCACCATGTTCCGGTCGGCCCATATGGCGGTGCTGACCAAATGCGATATGATGGACTATTGCGGCTTTGACGCGGAATACTTTCAGCGGGGTCTGAGAGCCGTCGCTCCCGACTGCGAGCTGTACAGGACCGGCATTGACCTCCGGTCGGCGGAGCCTCTGGCCGAAAGGCTGCTCCTGATCCGAAACGCATGCAGAGAAAAAGAATAATCCTGTCGGGCATAGTCCAGGGGGTAGGCTTCCGCCCCTTTGTCTGGCGGCTGGCCTCCGGCATGGGCCTGACAGGCTTTGTGTGCAACAGAGGGGCCGAGCTGCTGTGCGAGGTCCAGGGAGACCCGGCAGCTCTGGAGACCTTCGGAGCCAGAATGATAGCCGAAGCCCCGGTCAATTCACGCATAGAAAACGTCACCCGATACGATCTGCCCCCCAAAGACGAGGCCTCCTTTTGCATCATCAAATCCCGGCGGGGAGAAGAGGGGACCGGCACCGGTCTCTCTCCGGATCTCGCCCTGTGCCGGGACTGCAGAAGGGAGATGTCCGATCCCTCGGACCGCCGGTACAGGCACCCCTTTATAAGCTGCACCGCCTGCGGCCCCAGATTTTCCATAGCGTTGTCCATCCCCTACGACCGAACGAATACCTCCATGAAGGATTTTGAGATGTGTCCCCGCTGCGCCTCCGAATACGAAAGCCCCTCGGACAGAAGGTATCACGCCCAGCCCGTGGCCTGCCACGATTGCGGGCCGGTGGTCAGGCTGGCCGGCACGGAGCTGACGGGCTATGAGGCCATAGAGCAGACCAGAAGCATCATCCTTCAGGGCGGCATAGCGGTGGTCAAGGGCATAGGCGGCTTTCATTTCTTCTGCGACGCCGGGGACCCGGCGGCAGTGGAGAGGCTGAGGCAGGTCAAGGGCCGCAGGGACAAGCCTTTTGCGGTGATGGCTCACCCGGATGACATCAGGCGCTTTGCCCTGGTGAGCGCGGAAGAAGCGGAGCTGCTGGAATCTGCCGCCGCTCCCATTGTGCTGCTGAAAAAAAGCCCGGACTATCCTCTGGCCGGGTCCGTGTCGCCGGACAACGACCGTATAGGCGCGATGGTGCCCTATACTCCTCTGCACCATATGCTGCTCCGTCCCGGCGACGTGTTTGTGGCCACCAGCGGCAACCTGTCCGGAGAGCCGGTGTGCTGCAGTGACCGGGAAGCGGAGGAGCGGCTGCTGCCCGTGGCAGACGCGCTGCTCACCCACGACAGACCCATAGTCAGACCGGCAGACGACAGTGTGGTCCGCCGGGGAGAAGGAGATATGCTGATGCTCCGCAGGTCCAGAGGCTATGCCCCCGGGAGCGTGGAGCATTTTGTCCGGGGCAAAAAGCCGGCGGACATCCTGGCCATGGGCTCCGACCTGAAAAACACCCTGTGTCTGAAGGCGGGCAGCAAATACATACTCAGCCAGCATATAGGCGACCTGGAGCACAAGGCGGTCTTTGACCTGTTTTGCAGGACTGCGGAGGATATGAAGGCCCTTTTTTCCCGCCGGCCCTCTCTGGTGTGCTGCGATATGCATCCGGACTATCTGTCCTCCCGTTACGCCGCCGAGATATCCCCGGAGCCCCTGCGGGTCCAGCATCACGCGGCCCACGCGGCGGCGGTGGTGGCGGAGCACGGGCTGACCGGCCCGGTGATAGGGGTGGTGTTTGACGGCACCGGCTACGGCTCGGACGGAGCCATATGGGGCGGAGAGTTTTTGGCGGGGACTCCGGACCGCTTTGAGAGGCCCTGGCACTTCGAATATATCCCTCTTCAGGGAGGCGACGCCGCCATCCGGGAGCCTGTGAGAAGCTACGTGTCCTATATGCACTATTGCGGGGAAGACACACCAGGCTTTCCCCTGCTGCGGGAAGCCCTGGACCGGGGCGTCAATACCTGCCGGAGCTCCAGCTGCGGCCGTTTGTTTGACGCGGCCGCCTGGGTCTGCGGCATCAGGAGCGAGCCGGACTACGAGGCCAGAAACAGCATCCTGCTGGAAAATATGTCGGAGCCCACGGAGGAGTATCTGGAGGTGGAGATGTCGGAGGGCGTCCTGAGGGTGGCAGACCTCATCCCGCGGCTGGAAAAGGCCATCGGAGACGGCATGGACCCTCACAGGGCCGCCTCGGTGTTTCACAGGACCATAGCCCGCCTCGTTCTGGCGGCCTGCTGCGATATACGCAGGCAAACGGGCTACGACAGAGTGTGCCTGAGCGGGGGAGTGTTTCAGAACGCCCTGCTGCTGGGACAGTGCCTGTCACTGTTGAGGGACGGCGGCTTTGAGGTATATACGGGCAACAGGGTGCCCGTGAACGACGGAGGCCTGTCTCTTGGGCAGGCTCTGATAGGGCAGATGAGGGGAGAATAGACCATGTGCGTAGCATATCCTCTGAAGGTGCTGGAGACAGACGGCAACAAAGGAGTGGGGGAAGCAGGCGGGCTGAGATTTGAATTTGCCTGTGACTTTTGTCCCGAGCTCAGGCCCGGCGATTACGTGCTGGTCCACGCCGGTTGCGCCATCGAAAGGCTGGACCCTGAGGAAGCCGAAAGGACTCTGCTCCTCTTCCGGGAGCTGCGGGAGGCTCTGGATGATTGACCTCGCTCTTCTGAGAGACGGGATTTCCGGCTACCGGGGCCGGCCGGTCAGGCTGATGGAGGTCTGCGGCAGCCATACGGCCGCCGTCATGAGATACGGCATCAGAAGCATATTGCCAGACTCGGTCCGGCTCATCAGCGGCCCCGGCTGTCCCGTGTGCGCTGCCGACGAAGCGTATCTGCGCTCCGCAGCCGGTCTGGCCGGGGAGGCCAGGCTCATGTCCTTTGGGGATATGGCCCGGTCGGTGAGGCTGTGTTGCCCCGACGCCCCGGTGGAGACGGTCCTGTCACCTCTTGCGGCCGTGGAGGAGGCTGCCTGTCATCCCGATGAAAGGATAGTCTTTCTGAGCGTGGGCTTTGAAACCACCAATCCGGTCTGCGCCCTGTCCGTGCTGAAGGCAAAGGCTCTGGGCCTCACCAATTTTTCCCTGCTGGTCTGCAACAAGCGCATGCCTCCCATACTGGAGCATCTGGCCGCAGGAGACGCCGGCATCGACGGATATTTGCTGCCGGGCCACGTGTGCGCCGTGAGCGGCACCGGCTTTTATGAAGAGTTTTGCCGTAAGTACAGGGTGAAGGGCTGCGTGGCAGGCTTTGACCCGGAGCAGATACTGGGCGCTCTGTACGTCCTGCTCCTGGGCAGCGAGAGCTTTTACAACGGCTATTCATACGTAAAAAGGGAAGGCAGTCCCCGGGCCATGGCTGCGGTGGAAGAGGTGTTTGAGCCCTGCGCCGCCGTGGTGAGGGGGCTGGGGCCCATACCCGGAGCGGGACTCAGGCTCAGGGACAAATATGCAGACTATGATGCGGCCCGGATATACCGTATGGCCGGAGGCGGGTCGGCAGAAACGGCAGGATGCCGCTGCGGAGACGTGATATGCGGCAGGATCACTCCCGAAGAGTGCCCTCTCTTCGGCATCCGGTGCCGGCCGGAGGAGCCCAAGGGGCCCTGCATGATATCCTCGGAAGGGACCTGCGCGGCCTATTACGATTATGGTGAAAGGAGACCTGTATGACCGAGATCACACTGTCTGCGGGAGCAGGCGGCAGAGTGTCCCAGCAGCTGGCGGAGGAGGTGCTGTTTCCCATACTGGGCAAGGGCGTCAACGGCTATGACGCCGCCGTGATAGACCCGGGCCGCGCTGCCGTCAGCACTGATTCCTACGTGATATCCCCCTTGTTTTTCCCGGGGGGGAGCATCGGGACTCTGGCCGCAGCCGGGAGCGTCAACGACGTGCTGACCACCGGCGCCCGGCCCAAATACCTGACCTGCGGCCTCATCATAGAAGAAGGCCTCCCCACGGAGACCCTGATATCCGCGCTGAAGGATCTGCGCAGGGAGGCGGACAGAAACGGAGTGACGGTGGTGTCGGGAGACACCAAGGTGGTCCCCCGGGGACAGTGCGACAAGATGTTTATCAATACCGCCTGCATCGGGACTCTCGGGAGGGAAGCCTTTTCCCCCCGGCGCATAGAGCCCGGAGACGCGGTCATAGTCACCGGCTGTCTGGGAGAGCACGAATGCGCTCTCATGATATGCCGCCACCGTCTGGGCGCTGAGCCCATCGCTTCGGACTGCGCAGGACTTGCGCCGCTCCTTGCGCCCTTTGCCGACGCCGTGCCCGGCATAAAGGCTATGCGGGATCCCACCAGAGGAGGCATAGCCGCCGCCCTCAACGAGATGGCTCTGCAAAGCGGCTGCGGCATAGAGATAGACGGCCCCTCTCTGCCGGTAAGCCCCCGGGTGAAGGCCTTTTGCGGAGCTATGGGGCTGGACGTCACTTGTCTGGCCAACGAGGGCAAGATGCTCATATTTGTCAGTCCCGGGTCCGCCGGCGCCGCATTGGAATGGCTGCGCAGCCACCCGGGAGGAGAAAATGCGGCGGTCATAGGCGCTGTGACGGACAGGAGCCCCATGCCCCGGGTGGTCCTGAAGACAGAGGTGGCTGCCAGGCTGCTGCCCATGCCCTCCATGGAGCAGGTGCCCCGGATCTGCTGAAAAAATACGGAGAAAGCGTCCGCTTGGCCGGGCTTTGTGTTATAGTAATATTGAATACACCTGTTAAGGAGCCGCTATGAAATATATATTCATACTGATGCTCGCTGCCTTCCTTTGCGGCAGGGCCTTTGCCGCCTATCAGGGCACCGAGCTTTTGGGTGACAAGGATACTCTGCGTCAGACCAACCTGCCCTATGACCTGCTGAAGCAGAACTCCATAGGCATCAACTATATGGAAAACCTGCTGGACGGGCGGAGCAATATCACCTCCTATAGCCATCTCAACTTCAACTCCAACGCTGCCGACGCCTGGCATCTGCAGTTTCCCGACGACGCAGCCAGATTTCTGGAGGGACTGGCTCTGGAGGCCGACCATTCACCGGTGGTGCGGCTGGAGCTGGCCAGACGCATAGCCAAGGGCATAGTGGCCACTCACGTTCGCGGGACTACGGGCCTCTACGGCTTCCGGGTCCGCTACGGCGGAAAGACCAACCTGCTGCTGGACACGGAAGGAGACGGCTGGGCCAGCCTGTGCTATCTGGGAGATTCCATGGAGCCGGGAGTGTCCATAGGCTTTGAGGCAATAAAGGGCGGCGCCACGTATCCCATAGGCGACTTTACCTGGTCGGACCCCGAAGACAGGAACGGCTCCATGGGCAGAGCCAGGTCCTCGGAATACTGGAACGAGACCCGATACGTGTGGAGACGGGATTACAAGGCTCCCGCAGGGACCGTGAAGGCCGGCTTTACGTCCTGGATGTCCGACGAATATATGCCTATGGAGATAAACTGGAACACGAGCGCCTTTGACAAGGTGGTCACCCTGTTCGGCAAAGGGAAGGGGGGTATGAAGATCTTTTCCTCTGTCACCGGACCTGCCCGGGTCCATCTGCCGGACAGAAAGACCGTGTATGCCTCCGACAAGGACGGAGACGTGGTCATCGACAAGCCTGACTTCAACTATATCATCCTGACCAAGACTCCCGGCTGGGCCAACAGGGGCTACGGTCAGGCGGTGGTCATAATCTGGGAAGGAAAGGCGGAGAAGCTGGAGCTGCTGGCAGAGGACGGCTATGGACAGATCAGGCTCACCAACGCCCCCGGCAAAAAGAGCTGGATAAGCTATAGCAAGTGGATGGATCCCGACGAAATGGGCTGGCTGTTCCGCAACGCGGACTCCTTCCTGAAGACCGGCGCTTATCTGCCCCAGGATATACCTCTGCCCGAGAACAACAACGCCGATTACACCGGCCTTGCGGCCGCCGCTTATATGATGCTCAGATGGAAGGACCCCTACGCCTACACCCTGCTGCCCCATGCCGAAAGGGCGGTGGACTCCGTCATGAAGGGCTTCCCGGACAAGCATTTCGTGAGAGCCTTTTTCCCGGTGCGGGCCTGCGCCTGGATGATCATGGCCGCCAAAGAGAAAAAGGACCCGGAGATGGAGGCCAAATACACCGCCTATCTGGAGACGGCCATGGAGAAGCTGTGGGTCTACGGCTACCATCCGGAATACGGGGGCTGGAACGGCACCTGGGACCACTGGAACTGCGTCCGGGCCCTCTTTATGGCCTGGACGGCCACGGGCAGGGAAGAATACTATGACAAGTGGCAGAAGTCCCTGGAGCAGGTGACGGTGGACGAGACAGGCATGTACGTCAACGGACAGATCAAGAAAAGCCCGGGGGACTTCAACACCTATTTCGGCGCCATGCCCATGGGAGCCTGGGGCGCCGCCGGCTGGCGGGATATGTGCGAGACCTATATGCATCTGGCCGTGCCGGCCAACGAAAATAACGACAAGCCCCTCGTTAAGGACCTGTGGAACGACGCGGGAGCGGGCCCCTGGGCTCAGGACGACGCCAACCCCGAATTCGTGGGCTACTGTCTGGCAGGGATCCCCATGCCCTACACCGGCAAGGTGTGCGTCCCCGTAGGCAGCTTTGCCAGCTATGATGACAAGGGCGATCTGACCCTGAAGAACGAGCAGCTGGTGGAAAATCCCTTCTTCCGCCCCGGCAGCGCCGGCTATGAGTTCCTGCCGGAGGGCCTGCCGAAGGAAAAGCCCGTCTATTCTCTGGAGCCGGAGCCGGACAAAAAGGGCGTCTATGAGCTGGACGCCAAGAACGCCCGCAACGGCATGTGCTTCTCAGCAGACGTGAAGGGGGAGGCCTACATCGTGTCCGCTTCCCCGGACGGCAAAAAGTGGCTGACCCTGGACGACACCCGGAACACCGACGGCTACAAGACTGCCGTGGACCTCTCGGCCTTTGTGGGGAGCAGGGACATGTATCTGAAGACAGACAGATTTTACGGTGACAAAAAGCCTGTGAGAGAAAAGGGGACCCGGACAGACAACCGCTATAGATTCGTATCCCCCGGCGGCGAGATGGTGTACAGACTGCCTGTGGCGGGGCTGGTCTCTGCCTTTGCAGAATTGATATGCGGCAACAACTACGTGATAGAGCTGTCCCGGGACGGCGTAAGCTGGGACAGGGCCGCCGACTCCAACTATTATGCCTCCGGCAAGGAAAACGTGGCCGGCGGATGGCTGAGGCTGGTGGATCTGGATCCCTATTTGGGCAAGGACAGCGTGTATATGCGGGTGACCTGTCTGGACAAGAAAGAATACGTCAACCCTTTGGCCAAATATCCGGACACCGCATTTCTGGAAAGGTGCACACTGTACGGGGTATATGATTCGGACAAGGTATACTTGAAGATAGAAGCTGCAGAGGGCAAGGCGGAAGTCACGGAGCCCATGTGCAAATATTGGTAAAGAGCCCCGCCGGAGGGCGGCGCTGATGCCGGAAGGTCTTCCTTCCGGCTTTTTTTACAGGGACGGCATGATGCGGGAAAACACAGCCGCTGTGGTCACAGGACCGCGTCCCGGACAAGCCTGATACGCGGGCGCAAAAAATGCGGCGGCCGCTCTGTGGGGGCCGCCGCGTTGTTATGCTCTTTCCGCAAGAAAGGCTTCCAGGATATCCGCTGCGCTTTCGATTATGCCGGGGCAGGGGCGGCCCCGGTAATACTCCGGGGTCCTTTCTTCCGGCTCCGGGCTTTGTTTGCCTGTCCGCAGCGCCAGAAGGTCCTGGCAGATGATGGAGCCGTTTGCCTCTCTGAAGCGTTCCGCCAGCAGCTGCACCTTTTCGTAAAGGGCCTTTTTGGTCTCTCTGTCCGACACGTCCCGGGCGTTCTCCACCAATCCCAGCACTATCAGCATGCCGCTCATGGCGCCGCACACTTCTCTCAGGCGTCCCATACCGCCGCCAAAGGGGGCGGAGGCTTTGAGAGCCGCCTCGGATTCAGGTCCCAGAAGGTCGGCAAAGGCGCCGGTGATACACTGGCTGCAGTTGTAGCCCTCCCTGAACAGAGCGGCCGCTTTTTGGCCTCTGGTCATTTGGCCCGGCCTTCCCATACCTGCTGCAGCATATAGCCTGCAGTGTCCAGATACTCGCCGGATACCTCTTCCACCAGTCCCTTGTCGCACAGGGAGGCTATCTCCGGATCTATGGGGAGCCTGGCCAGCACCGGAATGCCCCGCCGGGCGGCCGCTTCTTCTATGCGGCTCTCTCCGAAGACGCTGATCTCTTTGCCGCAATCGGGGCAGCGGACGTAGCTCATGTTTTCCACCAGTCCCAGCACCGGTATCTGCATCATATCCGCCATCTTCACGGCTTTTTCCACTATCATGCCCACCAGCTCCTGAGGAGAGGAGACTACGACTATCCCGTCTATGGGTATGGACTGAAACACTGTGAGAGGCACGTCTCCCGTGCCGGGAGGCATGTCTATGAACATAAAGTCCACGTCGTCCCAGATGACGTCGGTCCAGAACTGAGTCACGGCGCCGCCGATGACCGGACCCCGCCATACTACGGGCTGGCTGTCGTCCGGGAGCAGCAGGTTGAGGCTCATGATCTGTATATTCCTGATGCGGGAATACACGGGCAGGATGCCGTCCTCGCTGCCCATGGCCTTCTCGGTCAGGCCGAACATTCTCGGGATTGAGGGGCCTGTGATGTCCGCATCCATTATGGCCACTCTCTTGCCGCTGGCGGCCGCCTGCAGGGCCAGCAGGCTGCAGACCAGGGATTTGCCTACTCCTCCCTTGCCGCTGGCTACGCCGATGATCCGGCGGACCTTTGATTTTGCGTGGGGCTGCTTTATGAAGTCCTGTTTGCCGCATTTTTCGGAACAGGTGTCACAGTTGTGATTGCATGCCATGAGATGATCTCCTTTTGAGTGCTATTTCTTATGATACTATTATTTGCCGTCTCTGTCAAACCCGGGCCGTCTATTGAAAAAACGGGCCGGCTCGTTTATAATGAAAATAGAGAGCCCCTGCGGCTCCACTATATTATATATATGCGAGGTACCGGCGATGAAGATAGAAAGAACGCCCTGTTTCGAAGAATTTGAAAAGACTTTGAAGCGGACCGGGAGACCGGACCATATATGCTTTTATGAGCATCTGGCTTCCCCGGGGTTCATGGCAGAGGCTCAAAGGCTCATGGGGATAGATATGTCCAACGGCTACAAGGCCTACGTGGATTTTTGGCTCGGCTGCGGCTTTGACACGGTGCCTCTGGAGATATCCTTCAACTGCCCCCGTCCCGAAGGTCACAACGCCCTGTCCGAGGGCAGCGAGGCGCTGGTGTGCATCCGCAGCATGGAGGATTTTGAGAGGTATCCCTGGCCGGAGCCGGACAAATGCCTGCCCTTTGAAGAATACGAAAAATACGCCGCGTATCTGCCCGAAGGCGCCAAGCTCACCTGCGGGGTGTGCGCCGGACCCTACGAATGGGTGTCCACCCTGATGGGGACCATCGGCCTTTCCTACGCTATTGTGGACCAGCCGGAGCTGGTGGACGCCATGTTCGGCAAATTCGGCGAGCTGTATCCCGCGGCCGTGTCCCGTCTGGCGGATATGCCTTTTGTGGGCGCTCTGAGGCAGGGGGACGACCTGGGCTTCAAAAGCTCCACCTTCCTCCGGCCCGAGCAGCTGAGACGCTGGGTCTTTCCCACCTACAAAAAGATGGTCATGGAGGCTCACAAAAGGAACAAGGCTTTCGTGCTTCATTCCTGCGGCAATCTGCAGGAGGTGTATGACGACCTTATAGACGACGTGGGCATAGACGCGAAGCATTCCTTTGAGGACACCATCCTGCCTGTGAGCGACTTCAAGAAGCGCTACGGCGACAGGGTGACGCCTCTCGGAGGATTGGACGTGGACTTTATATGCAGAGGCAGCGAGGAGGAGATCCGAAGCTACACCCGCAAAAACATAGACGAATGCTGGTATGACGGCTTCTGGACCTGCGGTACGGGCAATTCCCTCACGGATTATATGCCTGTACAAAACTATTTTTACGTCATTGACGAAGCCATAAAATACACTTCGGGAAAGGAGTAATGATGAACGACGAAAAAGAAATGACCGAGGGGACCGGCGAAGAGACCGGGGCCCGGACCGAAGAACAGTCCGGCGACAGGACAGCGGGGCAGGAAAAGATGCCCTCTCCGGAGGAGCTGCTGGCCATGATATTTGCCGGCATGGAGACCAGGCAGGTGCTGGGCGTGATGTTCGGCATACTGGGCGAGAAGGCCTGGGAGAACCTGGGGCTGAAGCTGCCCTTCGGCAAAAAAGAAGAGCACATGGATCTGGAGTCTGCCAGGATCGCCATAGACACCATGGAGTTTATTTCAGGCAAGCTGAAGGACACTGTCTCTCCCGATGAGCAGAAAATGGTGGACAATCTGATCGCGCAGCTGCAGATCAACTATGTGAACAAGTCCCAGAGCAAGTGAAAAGATCCGTTGTCATAGCGCTGGTGCTGCTGCTGGCAGCCGGCACAGTCTTTTGGGTCAGATACAGACAGCACTGCACCATATACGTGAACGGCGAGCCCTGCGTCTGTCTGTCGGACCGGGCCTCTGCTGAAAGCGTGCTGAACGATATCACCGTGGGTTATGCCGCCAAATACGGCAAGCAGGTGTCCATCGTGGAAAAGGTGCTCCTGAAGAGGGGCAGGAAAGCTCCGGAAAAAGCCCCGGAGGAAGCAAAGGCTGTGCTCTCAAAGCGCCTTACCCCCGGAGCCGAGTGTTATGCCGTCATAGCGGACGGAGCCGTGGTGTGCGGCTTTTTGTCCAGGGATGAAGCGGGACGCTTTTTGGTGTATGCCAAGGAAAGGTTTGCTCCTTCCTCCGGCGAATACGAAGAGCCGGAATTCAGGGAAAAGGTGCTGATAGACAGCACCGTCATAGACCCGGCGATCATCTACGATTCGGCAGAGGAGGCCTTTGACGGTGTGTTTCTCAACAAAAAGCCGGCGGGGGGCAAGCAGTACAAGGTCAAAAAGGGCGATACCGCCTCTGCCATCGCAGTGAGACACGGCATGAAGCTGAAGCAGCTGGCAGCGGCCAACCCCGGCTACAATCTGAACCGGCTGAAGCCGGGCGACGTGCTGAACATATCCGCCGGGGAGGCACCCGTGTGCCTCACCGTGGAGGTCCGGCAGGAGCAGACCGTCACGGAGAGCGTCAAGCCCAAGACGGTGAAGGTGTCCAGCGAAGTGCTGCCCTACGGCAAGACCCGGGTGCTGAATCCGGGAAAGCCCGGAAAGAAAAAGACCAGATACGCATTGTGTTATCACAACGGGAGGCTGGTCTCCAGGGAAATAGTCAGCGAGGAATATCTGACTATGCCCGTGAATCGTCAGATCGCCGTGGGGATCAAAGCCGCAATTCCCTAAAAAAAACAAAAAAGTGTTGACACAAAAAAAAATAAGGTCTATAATATAAGTGAGTAATTACTTAGCCAAGGAGCTTGATATGAAAAAAGATTTACCTATGCCCGTAGTTATCGCTGTAATAGTGGTAGTGGTCGTGATAGTGGCTGGAGTCTATCTGCTGCTCGGAAGAAACAGCGGTGGTCCTGCGCCCGAGATCCCTGCTCTGCCTATGCCTACAGACGGCAATTACGTTCCTCCTGCAGCCAATACCGATGGTCCTACGGCGGCACCCACATTGCCCACGCCTCCTCCTGCAGGAAACTAAAAAACATGCTATTTGGGCGGCCTATGGCCGCCTTTTTTTGCGCGCTCTTGCAATGGGCCGCGGAATGTGATATAATTATATAGAATGTTTTGACTTTCCTGCTTTGTAAAACCAAAGCCAAATCAGACCACAGGGAGGTGAAAAGTCATGATTCGAACCTATGAGGCTATATATATCCTCAATCCCGAGTTCATCGAAGATGAAGTCAATGAGTTCATCGACATGATCGCCGGGATAGTAGAACAGAACGGCGGAACGGTTCTGTCCAAGGGTATATGGGACAAGAGACCCCTTGCCTACGAGATCAACCGTCAGAAAGACGGTATTTATTGTCTGATGTATTTTGAAGCCGAAAGCACCGTTCCGGCGCTGGTGACCCGCGCTTTCCGCATCAATGATGATGTTATCAGAGGTATGATCACTCTTATCGACAAGAGATACGTGGATACCTCCGAGATCAAGGCCCCCGGCAACGCTCCCGAAGAAGAAAAGGAAGCCGACAGCATCGTACCCGATGCCGAGCCCGTGATCCCTTCCGATGAAGAGATGCAGGCTGTCGAAGAGTCTGTGGAAGCCGAGTCCGAGGAAGCCCCTGCAGAGGCAGAGGATGCTCCCGAAGCAGCTCAGGAGCCCGCAGAGGAAGCTCCCGAAGCAGCAACAGAGCCCGCGGAAGAAGCGGCTGCCGAAGAATAAAAAGAGGGCGGCAGGATGAATAACGTAGTGCTTACCGGCAGGATAGTTGCCGATCCCCAGCTCAGAAAGACCCAGTCCGACGTGTCTCTCGTCAGCTTTACCCTTGCTGTGGACAGACCCTACAGACAACGCAACAGCGAAGGACAGGACACCGACTTTATCGACTGCGTCGCCTGGCGCAACAACGCGGAGTATATTGCCAATTACGTGAAAAAGGGCAATATGCTGGTCGTAAGAGGCAGTATTTCCGTCAGGTCCTTCACCACTCAGGACGGGAACTCCAGAAAGGCCTTTGAGGTAGTGATAGATGACGTCACCAACCTCAGTCCCAGACCCAGAGACGGACAGGGCGCTGCTCAGCAGGTCGCTCCTCCCGATCCCTTTGCCGACAGCCAGGACAGCTCAGGCTACGCCCCTTTTTCGAACGATAACACCATAGACAAGAAGAATCCCGATTACGATCCGTTTGCGGAAGATTAGACAAGGAGTCAGATAATATGCCCGGTTTTCAGAAACCCGTACGTCCCGTTGCCAAGGGCAATGGGAAGTGGAGACCCAGAAGAAAAGTCTGCCAGTTCTGTGTGGACAAGGTAGAATATATAGATTATAAGAACGTCGGCAAGCTGAAGAGATACACCACCGACAGCGGCAAGATACTCCCCAAGAGAGTGACCGGTACCTGCGCTTCTCACCAGAGAATGCTCAGCGCCGCCATCAAAAAGGCGAGAGAGATCGCTCTGCTGCCCTTTGTTGCCGACTAAAAAATCAGGAATTTTTTGAAAAACCTTAATTTTTTCAAAAAAACCTATTTACTTTTCATCTTGACATAATGTATAATTATGATATAAGCCACTTGAGTGGCAGAACTACAGGAGACATGATATGGAAGCATATTGCGTAAAGTGCAAGGCCAAGAAAGAGATCAAGAACCCCAAGGAAGTTACCATGAAGAACGGCAAGCCTGCCGTGACCGGTAAGTGCCCTGACTGCGGGACCAAGATGTTCAGAATTGGCAAGGCCAAATAAAACAACATCCAATTTTATGAGTGCTTGAGCTGTTACAGCCAAGCATTTTTTTTATTCTTCCCCGTCCTCTTCGTCGTCCACGAAAAAGCTGATGCCTGCATTCGGAGCCTTGATGTATTCGTTGCCGTCCTTCACCGAGACGGTGACCGGGCCCGGCGAAGCAAAGGTCTGACCTTCGGAGTCGGTGCCCTTTACGTTGCCCTCCAGGGTAAACACTTCGTCCCTGACGTTGTATGTGAGGCTGTCTGCCAGGATGACTCTGTCCTTTTCGGTGATGGTGATATTGCCCCTGCAAGTCAGCAGCTTGTCCTTGTAGTTGTATTGGCCGCCGTCCGCCTTGACTATGATGTCCTCGGTGATCTCCTTTTCCACGTCCGCTCTTTTTTCCGGGTCGGAGATCTTCTCGGTGAAGCGCCTGTGTATCCTGGCGGATACGTTGCTCTCTGCGGTCACGATCCTGGTCCTGAAGTTGCCCGAGCCCTTGTCGGATATGATGTCGGCTTCCGGGGAGGACAGGGTCACCCGGCCGGGAGAGACCGCCGTTTTGGCGGAGGAATTGTATTCCACGTAGTCGCTCTTTATGGTGACGTCGTCGTGGAGTATCCTGACGTTGCCCTTGAGAGCCACGTTCTTGTCCTTGTTGCCGTAGGGTATGTCCGTCATATCCGCAAATACCCTGATCTCCTTTTTGTCGGTCTCCGAATAGAGTATCCCTCCGAAAAGGACCACAAGGATGATGATGAGAGCTGCTGTTTTTTTCATATTATTTCCCCGTATGTATAGTCATTTCCGTATCGGTGAGCCTGATGCGGCCCTCCCGGATATCCACCTTGCCGCCGGAAGCCTTAGCCGTGGCGTCCCGGGTGCTGATCACAAGGCCGCCGGGGGCGGTGATGATGTCGTTGTCCATCAGGTATCTGCAGGTCTTGGCGGTGATCCGGGCGTCTCCTGCCGTGATGGTCACCGGCCCTGCCGCAGTCACGCCCCGCTCATTGGCGTTGTATCTGATGCCGCCGCAGGAAAAACGGACGTCCTGCAGGGCAAAGCTGCCCTCCGCCTTTTGGGTCCTGACGGTCCCGTTCCTTTCGGACATAAAAGCCACCGCCGTATGGAACTCTACGGCCGGCTTGCCCTTATGATACAGGATGCACCGGGCGTTTTCGGCCCTGATGTCTCTGCCGGCGGGTATGAGCTCCGGGGCGTTGGCCCTGGTGAAGCTGTACCAGCTGAGGACCGCCAGCAGGATGCAGGCAGGGACGGACAATACGGCAAAGAGCTTCTTCATAGCCGGGCAATTGAGTCCGCAAAGGACATGAGCGAATCCTTGTCCGGCGGAGCAGGGGAGAGGCCGGGCTCCGCCAGCCGGGCGAGGAGGGCCTCCCGGGTCAGGCTGTCTATCTCCAGCGGCTCCTGACCGCAGGCCCGGGAAAAGGCGTCGATTTTGGGGTCATAGGATATGGCCACAAAGGGCACCTGTTCCGCGGCTGCCAGTATGAGAGAGTGGAGCCTGACGCCTACGATCACACGAGACCGGGCTATGACGCCCCGCATCATGGCGAAGTCCAGAGGCCCGTCCACAGAGGCGACGCCTGCTATCAGCCTGTCTTCTGCGAAGAACATGGGCAGACACAGGGGCTGAAGTCCGGTGCTCCGGGCGTATTGCTCTATGGCGGCAGTCAGAGGCTCCAGATAGGAGTTGTCCTTCCAGGGCCTGGGGCACACCGTAAAATAATCGCCTGTGATCCCCGCTGCCGCAAGGACCTGCTCCGGGTCTTTGGAGGAGCAGAGAAAGGCGGGGTCAGGTACCACCCGGGCGTCAATGCCGTATTTGGCGAGAAAAGAGGCGGAGTCTGCGTCTCTCACGGACACCAGGCTCACCTTCCGCAAAAGGCTCATGGTCCTGGATATGTGTTGTTGGCCCGACAGAGGTCCTATGCCCTGGGCGAAGACCACGGTCTTTTTGCCCAGCAGCATGGCTGCGAGCAGCAGGGCGAGATAATAATACAGCGAGCGGCTGCTGGTGGCGTTCTGGAAGAGAGAGCCTCCTCCGCTGATGAAGACGTCGCAGTCGGCAATGGCCTTCAGGGTGGCGGGAGACATCCGGGGGGCCGCCGGCACCCCGTGCAAAGCTTCGGTGTAGGCTCTGTCGGCGGACAGAACGGTGATCCGGTGGAGACCCGCTTCCCGCAGGGAGGCTATGATGCCGGACAGGACCGCCTCGTCTCCGCCGTTGCCGTAGCCGTAAAAGCCGGATATAAGGAGCTTTTTCATATTATTTGCGCAGAGGCTTGCGGGCTGCGATATAGACGACGGCGCCCGCCAGGAGGCCGCACCACAGTCCGTTGGCCGCTCTGATAAGGCTGATGATCACCGGGGTGTGTATGTGACAAAAAGTATTGAACAGGCTGATGAGCGCTATGGTCCCGATGACCGCAAAGAAGCCGCCCCAGGCTCTGTTGTTGCGGAACAGCAGGAAAAAGCCCAGCAGCAGGGAAGGGTAGCCTATCAAAAACTCTTTGCTCCTGGGACGGACGTACACTATCCTGTCCAGGATGCTTCTCAGCTTCAGCTCCGCTGCGGAAACGCCGATGCCTGCGTCATTGCCGCTGCGGGCCAGCATCAGGGCCACCACCGCCAGCAGACAGGCTCCGATGATGATGAGACCTATGTTGGCGGGCTTTGACATGCAGCTTTTGAGAGCCTCCGTCATATCCCGGAGGGACATTTTACGATAGAGGGCTCCCGTGACGCACAGCAGAGATACTATGAGAAGGGGAGCAAAGTGGACCAGCTTCACGCCTGCGTACACCTGATTGCGCATCACGTAGGAGGTGTCCGACAGCAGAGCGAGATTGAGGATGGCTCCCCCCAGGGTCACGCCAAAGGCGATGAGCACCGCAGCCCCGGCCGTCAGAAGGTTGCCCTTTTTGAGGCTCCCGTCCGAGATGTTTTTGACTGCGCAGGCTGTGGCCAGCACGGGGACCGTGATGCCCAGGAGCAGCGTGACTATCTTGATACACATGCCGCCCTGCCATCCCATAAAGGAAAAGAGTCCTATGGCCGGGACAGCGCAGACCAGCTGCAGAGTGGGGCTGATGTTGAAGATCAGGCACACCAGGACCAGGATGGCCATGGCGGCGCCGGCGGCTGCTATGGCCTTCAGCAGCCGGTTCTCCTGCAGCTGCAGGGTGGGGTGAACGGGCTTCACTGCGCAGCCTGCCCGGGCAAGCCTCTCCGCAAGAGAGCGCGTGTAGAGACAGCACTCCTTCAAGGGGTCGGCGCCGGTCTTGTCAAAGGGCCTCACGTAGAGCAGCCGGACGTTTCGTTCCCGGGCAGCCTTTACGTAGCGTTCGATGGCGGTGTCCTGAGCCATGGAGGCCATTTCCGCCTGAGAGATGGAATGGACCCCGATGAGGTGCTTCAGGTTTTCCTCGGCCAGAGTGGTTTCTCCCTTTTGACGGGCAAACTCTATCCTGCCAAAGTATATATTGCGCCGGTCCATTTCCCGGCCCAGATACTCGAGACAGCTCCTGTAGCCCAGGATGGTGTCGCCGTTGAATATGATCCGGTCTATCTCCAGCAGCTGCAGATAATCCAATATGCAGGCGATGGAGGCTTCGTCGGCTCCGTCGTAGGCGGGTATCCTGCCGCAGATCAGCATATTGGCACTCTTGGCGTCCTCCAGCTCCCGGTCATAAAAGCCGATAGGCAGCCGTTCTATGAGGTCCTTGTTGATGACTGTGTTGTCAAATCTGAGCAGGATGGTGGAGCCGTAGAGCACTATGCTGATCCTGTCTCCGAACACCAGATCAAAAAGGCGGGGGATAAAGGTCAGATTGGAATAGCCGGACAGCTCGTATTCACCCGGGGTCCTCTGTATCACGTGGCCCTTGGCCGCCGCGGACGCAATGGTGTCCATCTCGATGGCTACGGTGGTGACGCCGGACTTTTTCATCCGCTTCAGGACCTCCTCCACGGAGTTGTCTGTGACGGCGGCAATAGCCTTGACCTCGTTGTAGTCCATGCATATCTCGACCGCCCTGTTGTGGGATTCGGCGCTGATCTTCTGCGTGGTGATGATGCATGCAGCCAAAAGGGCTGCCATCAGGACAAAAACGGCCGCGGAATACCTTAGCATATATCTATCTCCTTACAACGATCCTTTGCCGGCTGCTATCTGAGCCCTCACCGAAGAGGGGGCGGTGCCGCCGGGAGCCTTTCTGGCGTTTATGGAGGCCATGGCGGACAGACACTCCAGGATGTCCCGCTCGGCCAGGGGCATGTGGGAGGATATCTCTTCGAAGGTCAGGTCCGTGAGCTCTTTTCCCCGGTCGGCGCAATAGGCCACCAGCCTGCCGGTCTGGGCATGGGCTTCTCTGAAGGGCAGGCCCTTGCGGACCAGATAATCCGCCAGGTCCGTGGCGGTGGAATAGCCGGTAGCGGCGGCGGCAGACATCCTGTCTGCGTTGAAGGCTGCTCCCTGCAGCATCAACGCAAATATCCTGAGACACATGTTGATGGTGTCTATGGCGTCAAACAGGGGCTCCTTGTCTTCCTGCAGGTCTCTGTTGTAGGAGAGGATGAGGCCCTTCTGGAGGGTCAGCAGGCTGATGAGGGAGCCATAGACTCTGGCGGTCTTGCCCCGGACCAGCTCCGCGGCGTCCGGATTCTTCTTCTGAGGCATGATGGAGGAGCCCGTGGTCACCTCGTCGTCCAGAGCTATCCAGCCGAACTCGGTGGAGTTCCAGTATATTATCTCTTCGGCAAATCTGGACAGGTGGGTCATGAGTATGGCTGCGCAGGACAGGAACTCGGCTATGAAATCCCTGTCGCTGACGGAGTCTATGCTGTTCTCCGTGATGCCCGCAAAGCCCAGCTCCCGGGCTACCATCTCCCGGTCGATGGGGAAGGTGGTCCCGGCCAGAGCCCCGGAGCCCAGAGGCAGCAAGTCAAAGCGTTTCACGCAGTCGCCGAAGCGCCCTCTGTCTCGCTGGAGCATCCAGAAATAGGCCATGAGCTCGTGGCTCAGGAGGACGGGCTGAGCGTGCTGGGTGTGGGTAAAGCCCGGCATGATGACGTCCATGTTTTCCTCGGCCAGGCGTATGATCTCGCTCTGGAGCGCCCTGATGTTGTCCAGGGTCTCGCCGGCGGCCTGTTTCAGAAAGAGGCGTATGTCAGTGGCTATCTGGTCGTTGCGGCTCCTGGCTGTGTGCAGTCTGCCGGCGGCTTCGCCTATGCGCTGCTTCAGAAGCTGCTCTATATTCATATGTATATCTTCGGCGCTCTCGTCAAACGTCAGCTTGTCGTTCCGGTAGTCCTCCAGCAGGGACTTGAGACCCTCTATGATGCTGTCGGCGTCGGAGGCGGATATGATGCCGCATTTGCCCAGCATGCGGGCGTGGGCTATGCTGCCTGTGATGTCTGCCTCGGCGAGCCGGCGGTCATAGGATATGGATTCGGAAAAGCTTTCCATCAGCCTGGCCGTCTTTTTGGCAAAGCGTCCGGCCCAGAGTTTTGTGTTTTGTTCCTGCAATGTTATCTCCTTATTATGGGAACACGGAATATACGGGCATTCCGTACACCATACTGATTATACTCCAAAATGTACCAGCCAGAGCGTCGCCGATAATAAGCCCCAGGAAAAACGGCAGAGCCCTGGTAAATACCCGAAGCCCTCCGTATTTGAGGATGACCACCTTGCACAGCCAGGCGGCAAAGGCCGAGACCCACAGCGAATTGGTCTGGACCGAGCTCATCATGGCGTAAGCCACCGGATTCAGGGGGAACCCCGGTATCCGGAGCTTGGCTATGCTGAGCAGGATGCAGCTCACAAACCCGCCGGCGATGGCGCATATGCCGCTTGGGTCGGGTATGGTGCCGTTTTTCAGCGAGCTCTCCATGATGGCGTAGGTCTCGCTGCCCAGCAGGATGGTGATGCTGTTCATGTTGGAAGCGGCGCCCAGCCTGTAATAGTTGTTGAGAGCCACTGCGAAGCCGCAGACTATGGAAAAGGCGGCAAACAGTATCAGCAGCAGGGCTATGGGCCGTTTGTTGACGCCGGCAGTGTCCGCCAGCTTCAGGCTTTCCATCTGGACCGGCATCATATTGGTCCTGTAGCAACGATTGAAAAAATAGAATTGCTGCAAGCCTATGACGTTTGCGGCGCCCAGGGTGGCGGAGCCCGCATTTTCCAGCAGTATATAGGTGATGCTGGAATGATTGATCTCGTGACAGGGCGCCCCCAGCTCCGCTCTGGTCCTGGTGACCGCTATGCTGATCACGAAATATCCCGCTATGGCGGCGACGGCCACAAGGCCGGAGCAGCCGATGGCTCTGGCATACAGCATCATGGCGCAAAGCCCCAGCAGCATGCCCCAGACGGCGTGCCTGTGATCCATGGGCTCGTCCTTGCCGGCGTCCCTGCTGCCGGAATACAGGGATGCGAATATTTCTCTGAATTCGCTGCGGCCGGCATACAGGGCTATGACGAATATACCCAGTATGAAGCCGAAGCACTGCTCCGGGATAAAGGGAAACCTCTGCATGCCCGAGATGCCTGTCGCTGCTCCGAATATGAGCTGCAGCTTGGTCAGTATATAGAAAAACCAGTACGAAAAAGACAGATCCGCCGGGACCATAAAGAAAATGCCTATGGCCAGAGGATACAGGCGTATGGGCGTCCAGCCTATGGCGTTCCAGGGCGGCTGGGTGCAATACTGCAAAAGATCCAGATTCTTGAAGTTCACCACCGGGAAGGATGGAAACAGTCCGTTCAGCCCCTGGACCACCGTAAACAGTATGCCTATGGCGGCGCCGAGATACATGGCTTTGTTGGTAAAAAAGCCTCCGTCCTCCCGGGTCATCTCCGCAGGTATATTGACCAGGGGAAAGGACAGCTTTTCGCTCTCGGTCCACCTGTGTCTGAGAATGGCGTTCATACACAGCATGGTGTAGAACATGATGATCATAAAGACGCCCCACAGGCACAGGGGCTTCAGCCAGTGTCTCAGATATTTCCACTGAAAAAAGCTCTCTCCGCCGGTGTAAAAAGCGTCGGCGGCGGCCTTGTCCTTGACTATGGACCAGTCGGGTATCCTGTTGATGAACAGGTTGTACCAGTTGTTTTCGGCAGTGGCGTATCGGAGAGGATGGCACATGTTGGAGAGAAACACGTGCAGATAGTCATGGCCTATCACCGCGCCGGATACGTTGAGGGCTATATATATGACCGCGAGCTCTCCCCGGCGCAGGACTCTGTCCGGCCGGAAGCGTCCGACTATCCCGTTGACGCCTATAAGCACCAGCAATATGAATACGGACGTAAAAAAGACGGACAAGGCCGTGGGACTGGCAGAGTAGAGCACTGCCTCTGTCCTGTGTATCCACCAGATATGGATCGGTATCAGCAGGAACGACAAAACTGCCGCGCGCAGGGTGACCGCTTTTTTCATAGTATTATGACACGTAAGGGGCCCCGCCGGACCCGCTCTTCGGCAGGAAAGAGAGACCTGCGCCCCGTATGCCGCGCATGGTCTGACGCCTCCCGCACTCATATATATTATACCAAACGGAGCCCCGAAACATAAATAGATATATATATAATACAGTAAAAAAGGCCTGCTCCCCTCGCTGGACTTTGCGGGCGGGGGAGGATATAATGGATACGGCAGGCGCAGGACTTGCGGAAAACGCCTGACATGAAAAGGCCGGGCCAAAGGAGCCCGGCATATGCCAAAAGGAGGTGCCCCGCCGTGTTGACAGACGAGATATACCACTGGTACGAATACCAGGCGGCTTCCGGGACCGACGACAAGGGCCTGAACGAGATGGCGAAGGGGAGCACAGACGGGATCATGGCCGTGACGGCTATCAGGATGTATGAGATCCTGTACACGGAGCGCCCGTCCCGCTGGCTGGAGGTCCTGAAGGAGCGGGCCTTGCCCTATGACTGGTACTCCATCCCGGAGGTGGCAGAGTTTACCCAGCGGGCCATCAGGGAAAACAGAAGGCAGCTGGCTGCCGAGAAAAAGAGAGCCCAAGATAAGGAAGGGGCTGCCGAGCCGAGAAAGAAAAGGGCTGCGCCAAAGAAAAAGACCGGGTCCCGGGGCCATGCAGACGAAGAGGAGCGCGTGAGAAAGGCGCCGAAGCCGCCGGCCCTGTGCCTCGCCATATATGAAGCAGGGCCCAACACAAGCCATGCGGGAGCCGTTCTGACAGGGATGCTGCGGCAGCTGGCAGGCGACATGGAAAGGGAAGGGCTCCCCGCGGCGCCGGCAGATTTCGAAAGGGAGCTCTATTGCAGGGCGCGCGCCTTTTTGGAGCAGGCGTCCCCGGAGGACCCCGCGGGGCTGTCCGGGCGGGACCGGGAATTTGTGCGCAGCTTCTTTGAACGGCGCAGGGGAAAGCGCTTGAGGGAGACCCTCGACTTAGCCTGCGAGGAGTGCAAACGGCTCATTGCCGGGCTGTATGAGACTTATTATCCGGACGTCAAAAGATAGCGCCGGCCCCCGGAAACGGGTCTTCGGGGGCTTCGGTGAGAGAGCGCCCTTCGGCGCGGTATTTATAATACATACTATATATCAGCCCTGTTCCCCGGGTCCGGTCCCCTGTGGCCGGCCCTTGTGCGGCAGGGCGTCCGAGGGCTGGCCGCGCCTTCGGAGAGCCCGTAAAAAAAAGCGTAAACTCCCGAAAAAAGTTCAGTGAAATTGAAATGTGCCTCGGGAATATGCTATAATATAAATAACAATTATAAATGATTTTTGGATCGTGGCATGAAAATAAACAAAGGCTTTATCATCAACATCGTTTATGCTATCATCTTTCTGGTAGCCCTCTTTTTCCTGTTCGTATATCCGTGGACCGATTCAAGCTTGGCCAAGAAAAAACTTGAGTTTGACCCCAATGCCGTGTCGGTAAGACCGACTCCGGAATGGCTGACCCAAAGGTACGCGGACCTCATCGGCGCAGTCAGCACAGACAATCTGCAGAAGACCGTGACGGACATGTCCGGCTTTTCATCCTCGAGAGTCACCGGCTATCCCGGCTGCGATATGGCTGCCGACTATATCATCAAGGCCTTCAAGGACGCGGGGCTCAAGGGCTTTACGTCCGACGAAGTCGAGGTGCATCCTTTCAAGGTCACCGTCCCCATAGAACACGAATCCAAGCTCGTTGTAGGTGATGAGACCATCAAGATCTATGCCCTTTGGCCCAATCTTGCCCGCACATCACAGGTTGACAAAAACGGCATCGACGTCCATCTTATAGACGGCGGCAACAGCCTGGCTGTCAGCTTTGACGGGAAGAAGGTCAAGGATTCCGCCACGGTACTCAACTTCAACATAGGCACCAACTGGCTGAACGCTTCCAGACTCGGCTCCAAAGCCATATTGTTCCGGGAGCCCGACGGGCAGATATCCCGCGGTGAAGCCGAAGCCAAGTTCAGCAACATCCCCATCAACATCCCTCGTTTCTGGCTGCCCAAGGAAAGCGCAGAGAGAGTGGATCAGCTCATGGCCCAGGGCAATGACAAGGCCAGGATCTATTGCGATATGTCTTGGGACAAGGTGGAAGGCAAGAATATCGTGGGAGTCATCCCCGGCACCGACCCCGAGCTGAAAGACGAGTGGGTAGTCATCAACGCCTATTACGACGGCATATCCGTCGTGCCCGGCATCGCCCCTTCTGCCGAGAGCTCCACCGGCATCGCCGCCATGCTCGAAATGGTCAGGATCTTCTCACAGCCCGAATTCGCTCCCAAAAGAAGCATCATGTTCGTGGCTCTGTCCGGTCACTTCGAGACCCTCTCCGGCATGAGGAACTTTATCCATCAGCAGATCGACTCCTACGTCAGGCCCTCCATGGCCGAAAGGGCGCTGCACAAGATCGGCCTCAAGAAGGGCGAGCTGAACGATCCTCCCAAGTTCTACATGTGGGCCGGCCTGGACCTCAACAGCCAGACTCCGGGCGTGGGCCTCTTTTACAAAGCCTATTTTTATGACAACAAGGAAGACATCCAGAAATTCGTTTCGCCTATAGGCACCACCGCCCGTGAGACTGCCGAAAGGCTGGCCAATATCTACGATTACAAGACCAACTTCTCCGAGCATTACGCCGACGCTATCAACCCTGTCGGCGGCAAGACCTGGCGCGGTCTGATCCCCAGCCGTTTTGCCTTTGACCAGGAGGTCATCACCGGCGCCAGCCAGAGAGGTCTGACCTTTGCCACGGTCAACGACAACCGCCGCCTGGTGGACACCCCCTTTGACACTCCCGACAGAGTCAACTATGGCAACATCAAGACTCAGATGGAGATGATCATGTGTATCACCGACCACTGGTTCCGGGATCCTGCCGTGGTGTCCGCGGAAGAGGTCATCGAGGCCGAGGTGGTGGACCGGAACACCGTCAAATACAAGGACGAGAAGGATATGGGGTATCTCATCGGCGTCTTCGTCAAGAAGAGCGGCAAGGGTGAGAACTTCTTCAGACATTCCGAGACCAGATACCTGCCCAAGGTCAACTCGAACTGTGAGTTCAAGCTGAAAAAGCCTCTTCCCAACGGCTTCAACAAGGGCGACACTATATACATCCGCCAGGAAAAGATATCCCGTCTGGGCGTCAGCAAGCCTCAGGAGTTTTCCAGGCTGACCATCAGAGGCGGCTTTTCCACCCTGTCCGGCGACGTGGTCAAATACGACCCCAAAAAGAGCTTCGTCCCCAACCTGGAAGTTGAGGACAGTCTGGTGGTCCTCAAGAGCTGGTACAAATCCCTGACCGGCGTCCGGGCCGCCTACATAGAGCGCACCGAGGTGGTGGGCGAAGGCGAGAACAAAAAGACTGCCCACTATACTCTGCCCGGCGTAGTGAATACCACCATGACCTATTTCAACAAGCAGGTATTCATATCCGCCTTCAGGACCAGCAGGGAAAACGGCGATATCATCTCCGCGCCGGATATAGGCAACTACGGCGAATATTATCCCAAGACCTTCAAGATCACCACTGCCTACAAGGAAGTGCCTATCATCGTATTTGACTGTACGGCCACTTCCGTGTATGAGCTGCTGGACACCCAGGGACTCAGGTCTCTGACCGGTATCTCCGTGTATGACGGTATCACCGACGGCAACCCCAAGCAGTACTACAGAGACGTGTCCAACCCCGACAGCCCTCTGGTGGAGGATACAGCGGTCATCTTCGCCGAAGAGACTCCCGAGTCCAAAAAGGGTCTGGCCAAGGTGCCCATCAAGATCATCATGAACGCCGGCCCCAGGGCCAACAGGCTCCTCCTGGTCAACTCCAGCGACGAAAAGCCCGAGGGAGAAGGCTATGACTTTTCCAGGGGCGGAGTACTGGACGAGACCGCCTACAGAGCGGCCAAGGATATGTACGCCCTCAACAAGTTCAGACTGGACTCTCTGTCCAGCAAGGGTATCAAGAATCAGGCTCTTCAGGAGCTCAACGATATGGCCGGCGAGAACCTTCTGGCCGCCGAGCATGCCAAGAATACGGACCGCTACAGCATATTCGACTCCTACTCCAGGACCGCCTGGGGCTTCGCGTCGAGAGCATATCCCGATATAGCGGCCACCAGCCAGGACGTGGTGAACGGCGTGATATTCTACCTGTTCCTGCTGATCCCGTTTGCCTATTTCTGCGAAAGGCTCTTCTTCGCTTTTCCGGAGATCAAATGGCAGCTTGTAGGCTTTTTCGGCATATTCATAGCCATATTCTTTATATTCAGATTCGTGCATCCCGCGTTTGACATCGCGGGCAACCCCCTGATAGTGCTCATCGCATTTATCATGCTGTCTCTGTCGGGCGTGGTGATATTTATAGTCATAGGCAAGTTTGAAGAGCAGCTCAAGGAGCTGGCAGCCGCATCCATGGGGTCCAAGGGCTCCGAAGGCGGCAAGGTGGCCGTGGCCGGCGCCGCATTCTCCCTGGGCGTCTCCAACATGAGAAGGAGAAAGACCAGAACGGTGCTGACCTGCGTGACCCTGATCCTGCTCACCTTCATAGTGCTGTCCTTCACCTCCGTGACCAGCGTCATCAGGATGAACAAGATACCTGTCAAGGCCAAGCCCGGTATCAAGATCTACAACGGTATTCTGGTGCGCATGCCCAACTGGCAGAGCCTGCAGGAAGTGTCCTACAAGGTCCTGTATGACGAATACAAGCGTGACAAGAAGGTCGGCAACCTGGTAGCTCCGAGAGCTTGGTTCTACGGCATCAGCCCCATGGAATTCAACCTGCAGCCTCTTATCAACGGCGACAAGCTCTATTCTGCCAGAGCGCTGGTAGGTCTGTCGCCGGACGAAGCCGGTATCATGGGCATATACAACAGCAACAGCAAGATACTGAAATACGGCGACTGGTTCGGCTATGAAAACGGCGTCTACACGGGCAACGTGGATCCCCACAGCCTGATCATCCCCGACACCATAGCAGAATCTCTGGAGATCACCAAGGACAACTACAAGGACAAGAAGATAGAGTTCGCCGGCAGTGTATACAAGGTGGTGGGCGTGGTCAACCCCGCAGCCATCAAGGCCCACAGGGATCTGGATAACGAGATCATCACTCCTGCCGACCTGCTGCTCATGGGCGCCACCAAGGTGTCTCAGGGCGGCGGCGAGGCCGAAGAGGACGCGGGCTTTGTGGAATTTACCCACATAGATCCTTCGGCAGTGTTCTATATCCCCTACGAGACCAGCATAGTGCTGGGCGGCGAGATCAAGAGCATCGCGGTGAAGCTGGGGTCCGGCGACGTGGAAGACAGCCTGGCCTCCCTCATGAAGAGGATCAACCTGAACCTGTACGCAGGTATCGACGGCCGCATATACAGATTTTCCTCCCTGTCGGGCAAGTCCTCTCAGGGTATGACGAGCCTGATCATCCCTATCATCATAGCCGCTCTCATCGTGCTCAACACCATGATGAGCTCCGTGTATGAAAGGACCAAGGAGATAGGCATCTATTCGTCCATCGGTCTGTCGCCTCAGCATATCGCCATGCTGTTTATGGCGGAGTCGCTGGTATACGCCATCCTGGGCGCCGTATCGGGCTACGTCATAGGTCAGATATTGTCCAAGATCATCATGGTGACCAACATCATGCCCGGCCTATATCTGAACTTCTCGTCCATGTCGGCCGTAATAGCCACACTGGTCGTCAGCGGCGTGGTGATACTTTCTACCATATATCCTTCCAGAATGGCCTCCCGGGTGGCGACTCCCGCCGTGGACAGGATCTGGAAGCTCGAAGAGCCCGAGGGAGATCACTGGGTGGTCAAGCTGCCCTTTGCCATTACCGGCAAGCAGACCATGGGTATCACCTACTTTATCGGAGAATGGATCAATTCTCACGAAGAGTATTCCCTGGGCGACTTCGTTACCAAGAACGTTCAGCTGAGTAATTATGAAGAAAACGGCGAGATGGTCTATTGCATCAAGTTCCGCTCCTGGATCGCTCCCTTTGACCTGGGCGTAAGTCAGGATACCCTGATCAAGATAGTGCCCACGGAGCTGGAGGGTACCTATGAGGTGCGGATTGAGTTTGACCGCGTCAGCGGCGACGCCAGCAACTGGATCAGAGTCAACAGGCGTTTTCTCCATGCCTGCCGCAAGCAGTTCCTCATCTGGAGGACTATCAAGGCAGAGGACAGAGAAAAGTACATGGCTGAAGCCGAAAAGGTGGTTACGTCTGCCGGATCGTTGAACGGCGCTTAATATTTGAAGGGGTTATAAATGGCTGAATTGAAAAAAGTTGACGAGATCAATGACGCGCGTCTCCAATTGGAGTCCATGTCAAAGGATGAAGAATCTCAGGAAAAATTTGAAGACGGCTTTACTCTTCGTACCCTGATTGGTGCGTTGTTTGTAGGTCTGATCATGATGCCCGGCGCCATGTATCTGGGCCTTGTCGCGGGACAGGGCCTGGGCTCTGCCGCCCAGTGGGTCACCATAGTGCTCTTCTCGGAAATAGCGAGAAGATCCTTCCAGCCCTTGAAGAAGCAGGAGCTCTACGTGCTCTTTTATATCACCGGCGGTCTGGCTGGCTCCGGTCTCCTGCACCTGGGCCTCTCGGGCGGACCCTTTGCCGGTCTCATATGGAACCAGTATCTGGTCCAGAGCCCTCAGGTGGGCGAGCTGGCAGAGCTCATACCTACCTGGGTCGCCCCCAAGGCAAACGACCCCTGTCTGGTGGCCCGTACCTTCCTGTCTCAGGCCTGGGCTATACCTATCATGCTCATAGTGGTCAACGAAGTAGTGGGCAGAATGATATGGATCGGCGGCGGTTATCTCTGCTTCAGGATGACCAGTGACGTGGAAAGACTGCCTTTCCCCATGGCTCCCATCGCGGCTGCAGGTTCCACCGCTCTGGCGGAATCCGGCACCAAGGAAGAGTCCTGGAGATGGAAGGTGTTTTCCATCGGATCCGTGATCGGTCTGTTCTTCGGAGCCATATACGTCACGGTCCCCGTGGTCACAGGCGTCATGCTGCCCAAGCCGGTGCAGATAATACCTATTCCGTTTATCGATCTGACCCAGTCCACCGAGACCTTCCTTCCCGCGGCGTGGATGGCTATCAGCGGCGATATATCCAACATTCTGGTAGGGTTCGTCATTCCCTTCAACATCTTATTCGGCCAATTCGTCAGCTGTATCATATGTAAGATATTTATCAACCCCGTATTATACAATCACGGCCTTCTGCCCAGCTGGACCGAAGGAACTCCGTATCTGCAGACAGAGCTCGCCACCAACATCGACTTCTGGATGTCCGTGGGTATCGGTACTGCTCTGGGTATCGGCGTCATAGGTTTGGTGACCGTGTTCTTTACCGCCATGAAGATGAGAAAGGACCTGCAGCGTCCTACCATGAAGAGGACTCTCCCTGCAGGACGCGGAGACTGGAACCTGTGGGTGTCCTTCTTTGCGTGGCTCTTCGGCGTGCTGGTCCAGATATCCATCACCAAGTGGCTGGTGCCCGACTTCCCTGTGTGGATCCTGCTCTTCTACGGACTCATCTATACTCCGGTGATCACCTACGTCTCCGGCCGTATGATCGGTCTGACGGGTATGGGCGTCGGTCTCCCGTATCTGCGTGAAGCTACCATCATCTGCTCCGGCTACAAGGGAGCGGACATCTGGTTTGCCGGTATCCCCATGATCGACCTGGGCGGACACGCCCAGAAGTTCAGAGAGGTGGAGCTGACAGGCACTTCCTTCAGGAGCATCATCAAGGCTGAGATCGCCATGCTCATCATACTGCTGATTTCCAGCTTCTGCTTCTGGAGCTTCTTCTGGAAGTCCGGCGCTATCCCTTCCAGCCAGTATCCCTACGCTCAGAGGATCTGGCCTGTCCAGGCGACCATGACTTCCATATGGTGGACGGCCAACTCCGGCTCTATGGCGGACAACTGGCTCCTGAGAGCCCTGAAGCCTGCCATCATCGTGTGGTCCGGCATCGGTACTCTGGCTCTGTGGGGCGTCAGCTCCTTCTTCAAGGTGCCTCTGCTGTTCTTCTACGGATTTGTGGGAGGTATCGGAGCCAGCCCCGTAGGCATAGTGCCTCAGTTCATAGGCGCTCTCTTCGGCAAGTTCTACTTTGCCAAGCGCTTCGGTCTGGTGCAGTGGAGCTCTTACGCTCCCATCCTGGCAGCCGGCTTCGGCTGCGGAGTGGGTCTTGCCGGTATGGCAGGTATCGCTCTCGCTATGATCGCAAAGACGGTAAACTATCTGCCTTACTAACGCATGGCAGAGGAAAAGTTTGTCGTCACCGGCTGGGACGGAGTCACGGTAGAGATCCCGTCCAAATGGAGCGTGGTGGGCTTTTATTCCGAGCGTAAGGGCGGCTACCTGAGAGTGGACAGTCCCATCGAGTCGGTGCTGGAGATGAAGTGGTCTCCCTCGGGAAAAAAGCACGGCGATCTGACGAAGATAGTCCATGATTTCATAGACAAGATCAAAAAGCCTCTTGTCAAAAAGAACAAGCGTCTCAATTTCGAAAGAGACGTGAAGCCCGAGAGGGACGGCGCCGTGGATTTTGCCTGGAATATGGGCGACAAACACGGCAGAGGCAGGATCAGGGTATGTCCCGACTGCGGCAGGGTAGTCCTGCTGCACCTCTACTTTTCCAGATCAGAGGTCAAGAGTCAGACTATCAATCATATCTTTGATTCGGTGAGAGACCACACGGAGGACGGTCTGGTCCGCTACAGCCTGTACGGCCTGGACTTCAGACTGCCTCCCGGCTACAGATACAAAAAGCCCGTGCTCATGTCCGCCTACATCTCTCTGGTGTTCACCAAAGGCATGGAGACTGTGGTGGTGGAAGCGCGCAATCTGGCTGCGAGCCTGCTGAAGCAGCACAGTCTGGAGGAGTGGTACAGGGTGGACGTGGCTCCCGACCTGAAGGCCTACAGGCTGAGGTATCAGCCCTGCTCCGTGGGCGAATGGGAAGCCCTGTCCGTGGAAGGCAGGCCCTCGGGACTCCTGGGGCTGTTGATGCGGACCCTGGCATTCTGGAGGACGCCGCGCTATGTCAGAGGTCTCGTGTGGCATGACAGGGATCGCAACACAGTATTTACGATCCGCTGCATGCAGAACAAAGAAACCGCGCTCCTGGACACGGTGCGCGACAGTATGACAGAGGCGGCCCTTGAGTAAAAGATTAGACAAAAAAGAGGTCCTGAAGGTGGTGCCGGAGCGCAATCCGAATATCACCTGGACCACCCGGGAAGACGGGCTCATCGAGCTGTGCGTGCCCATCAGGCAGGACTTTTATACCAGGCTTTTGAAAAAGCTCATACGCCACATCCCCGACACCAGGACCGTGGTGCTGGACGACGAAGTGGCGTCAGACGTATGGCTGGCCTGCGACGGCAAAAACAATATCAATGCCATCATCAGCCGTATAGCCAGCAAATTCAAGCTGCAGAGGAGACAGTCGGAGACCTCGACGACTCTGTTTTTGCAGACCTTGTCCAAAAAGAAACTGATAATATTAACATATTCCGGAGGCAACAAAAAAAGTGGCAAGTGACAAACCTACCATTCAAAGACAGACGAAGCTTCCCCTGAAGACTGCCTTTGATATTACCATGAGCGGCATGAAGACGCGCTTCTGGCGGTCTATGATCACCGCTGCGGGCGTGACCCTGGGCATAGCATTTTTGACTATGGTGTTTATCAATTCCCTCATGGATTGGCCCAAGCCCATCAGGATAGAGGACGGCTACGTCAGGATCGACGGCCAGATCAACAAGAACGGCTTTTACGGAGCCTACAAGGACGTTCCTCTGGAAATGGTCCAAAACAGCGGCCTCATTCCCGAAAAGGTCATCAAGGACTGTACCAACGAATCGGGATACATAGACCTGACCAAGCTCTACAACGGCAGATACATGTACGATCATTCCAAGGATATGATCAACATGCGTACCGAGGAGTTGAAGGGCCTGGAGAAGATAGACAAGAAGTTTTATGACACCTCCGAGGTGGACGTGAGCATCAACAAGCGCACCGCTCAGAAGAACGGCGTGCCCGAGGGAATAATCAAGATACTCCTGCCAAAAGGCTCCAAATCCTTCAAGGCCAGTCAGCTTGCCGCCGAGATCCAGAATACGCCTCTTAAGATCAAGTTTTGGGAACGGCAGAGAGTAAAATACTCCATATACAAAGACATCGACAAGGCAAAGCTCACCGAGTTCTGCGAGATGAACGCCAAGACCGTGGAAGGCATCATCGAAGAAGCCTCCGGCCTGGACGAGGCTACCGCCGACAAGCGCGACATCAAGATAGTCAAGCTCCTGGAGGTGGGCGGCAAGAACAAGCGCGACTCTGTGAACGTTGACCAGAGAGACAAGAGGAATTACAACGGCAACAAGCTGGTGGAGACCGGCGACTACATAGTGATCTCCGATATCACCGCCACCTACAGAAACATCTGGCTCGCCATCATGTCGCTGCTGGTCTGCGCCGTGGGTATCACCAACAGTATGCTCATGAGCGTCACGGAGCGCTTTAAGGAGATAGGCACCATGAAATGCCTTGGCGCTCTGGACAGCTTTATCGTGACCATATTCGTGCTCGAGTCTGCCGTCATGGGTATAGCCGCCTCCTTCATAGGCTTTGTGCTGGGCTTCATCATTTCCGTATGCTCCAACGCTGCCGACAAAGGCTGGAACTATGTCTTTGCCATGAATCCCATAGACGTGCTCAAGATATTCGGGCTTGCTATAGCCGCCGGTCTGGTGCTGACCTTCTTTGCATCCATTCCGCCGGCCAGAAAGGCAGCTACCATGCCTGCCGCCATCGCCCTCAGAAGTGAAATATAGTATTATCAAGTTGTAGATAGCTATCCGTTGTTCATATACAGGATTGTACTGTCAGGCAAATCGTGTGGAGGTTTTTAAATGTCTGATAATCAAAGAGATTATGTTGTAAGGACCCGCGGGGTTACCAAGGAATTCGTCACCGGAGACACCGTGCTCCAGGCCCTTAAGGGTATCGATCTGGATATATACGCCGGCGAATACATTTCGATCATGGGCCCTTCCGGCTCCGGCAAATCCACGTTTTTCAACATGGTGGGAGGCCTTGACAAGCCTACTACCGGGACCGTGTTCATCAATGACGTGGATATGGCTCAGCTCGACGCTCAGGAGCTGGCTTATCTGAGATGCCGCACCATCGGCTACATATTCCAGAGCTTCAATCTGCTGCCCGTGATGACCGCTCTCGAAAACGTGACCCTGCCCACCATCTTTTCGGGTATGTCCAGGGACGAAGGCATCGAGAGAGCCATCGAGCTCCTGAACAAGGTGGGCCTCGGCCACAGACTGCACCACAGACCCACGGAGCTTTCCGGCGGTCAGCAGCAAAGAGTTGCCATCGCCCGCAGCCTGGCCAACAATCCTTCCATCATCCTGGCCGACGAGCCTACCGGCAACCTGGACCTCAAGACAGGTACCGAGATCATCGACCTCCTGAAGACCATGAACAAGGAGCAGGGAGTCACCATCATATCCGCTACCCACGACCTGAAGATGCTCAACATCTCCGACCGTATCGTCTGGATACGCGACGGCGCCGTGGAAAAGATCGAAAACAGATCGGATATCGACATCAAAGTCGGCGAGATGCAGCACGAATAATGCATTGTATCAGGGGCGCCGCCGCTGGTGGCAGCCCCTTTTTATTACGGGAGACACAGATGCTAAGAAAAGAGCACCCAAAACCTCAGTTTGAAAGAGACACCTGGCTGAATCTGAACGGCAAATGGAAGTACGCCTTCGACTTCGGGCTTTCCGGCGAAGAGCAGGGCTGGGCCCGGGACACCTCCGCCATGAAGGGCACCATCAACGTGCCGTTTTGTCCCGAGAGCGCTCTCTCGGGAGTGGAATACAAGGACTTTATCCCCGCCATATGGTATTCCCGCACCTTTACCGTGCCGGAGGAATGGCAGGGCAAACGGATATTCATCAATTTCGGCGCCGTGGACTACGAATGCTCGGTGTATATCAACGGAGCTTTGGCCGGGACCCACGTGGGCGGAGCCGCATCCTTTGGCTTTGAGATCACCCATTTGCTCAAAAAGCGGAACACCGTGACCGTCTGCGCCAGGGACGACTCCAGGGGCGGCTATCAGCCCATGGGCAAGCAGAGCACCAGATACGCTTCCTACGGCTGTATCTACACCAGGACCACCGGCATATGGCAGACCGTGTGGCTGGAGGCCAGGGGCTCTGCCTACATCGAAAGGGTCAGGACCGACACTGACGTTGACAACTCTCAGGTGACCTTTTCTCCCGTGTTCAGGGACGCCGAAAGAGGCATGCTCTTCGAGGTCTCCGTCTCCCGGGACGGCAGCGAGATCTTTTGCGGCAGATACCCGGCTTCGGGTTCGCCGGTGACCGTGCCTATGGAGGACCCGGCGCTGTGGTGCCCGGAAGCTCCTTTTTTGTATGACACGGCTTTTGCGCTGCTGGACGCCGACGGCAATGTGATCGACTCGGTGAAGAGCTATTTCGGCTTCAGAAAGATACACATAGAGGGCAACAGGTTCTTCCTGAACAATCGGGAGATATTCCTGCGTCTGGTGCTGGATCAGGGCTTTTATCCCCAGGGCATATGGACGGCGCCCTCCGATGAGGCTCTGGAGGGAGACATCCGCATGTCTCTCGCTGCCGGCTTCAACGGAGCCAGGCTCCACCAGAAGGTGTTTGAGGAGAGATATCTCTATCACGCCGACAGACTGGGCTATCTGGTGTGGGGCGAATACTATGACTGGGGCATCAATTACGACAGCTATCACAGCTTCTACGATCACATGGCCGAATGGTCCGAAGTGGTCACGAGAGACGTCAATCACCCCTCCATCATCGCCTGGACTCCCTTCAATGAGACTGCCGGGGGAGCAGCCGCCCACAGAAAGCTCCACGACAGGCATGTGGCGGACATCGTCGCTCTGACCAAGAGACTGGATCCCTCAAGGCCCGTCAATGATACCAGCGGCTACGTGCACGTGGCAACGGATATATACACGGTCCATGATTACAATCAGGATGCAGCCTCCTTTGCCGCCTTCTACGCCGACATAAAGCCGGGCGGCGACTACGAGCATATGCCCAAACACATACCCACCCAGGGCTACAAGGGGCAGCCCTTTGTGATAGACGAATACGGAGGCACCTGGTGGGAGCACGACCCTGGCAAAAAGGAAAACTGGGGCTACGGCGAAAGGTGCAAGACCATCGAAGAGGTCTATGCCCGCATAGACGCCCTGACCAAGGCCATATTTGACAATCCTGCCATAGCGGGCTTTTGCTATACCCAGCTGACGGACGTGGAGCTGGAGAAAAACGGCATCTACACCTACGACCGCAAGCAAAAGTTCGATATGGACCGTATAAAGGCTATATTTGACCGCAAGACCAGATAGACGCTTGACATACGGAGCGGATAGGTGTATAATATTATAGGTAACAAGTTTGTGGGGTCATATAAATGATAAATGTTCTTATTATTCTGCAGGTCATCGCTGCGGTGGTTTTGTTTGTACTCATTATGATGCAGACTCCCAAGAGCGACGGTCTGTCTGCGCTGGGCGCTCAGACTTCCGACAGTCCTTACAAGGGCAAGATGGGCAAGGAAGAGGTGCTGGCGACCTATACCAAATATACGGCGGTGGCGTTTTTCGCTATCAGCCTGATCCTGGTGTTCGTAAGGAGATAATGCTGACGGACCCCGGGTCCCGACAATAAAAAGAGAGCGGCAAATTCGTATGAATTTGCCGCTTTTTCTGAGCTCAGGCTCAGAGTGAAAGAGCCTCGCAGGGGCAGACGCTTGTGCAAGCGCCGCAGTCGATGCATTCGTCTTCCTTGACCGTGACGGTGCCGTCCACGACCTCGAGAGCCTGCACGGGGCATTCTTCCGTACAAACGCCGCAGCCGCCGCACTTGTCTTTGTCTATGGTTACTGCCATGGTATCCTCCATAAAGTATTGTCTAACTTAATTATAACACTTTTGGGCAGAATAATAAATATGCGGGGCCCCGGATAATCCATATTCTTTGCCTCCGGAGGGGGCCTCTGAGGGAGAGAGCGGCACTTGCCTCACACCCGCCTGTTTTGGTATAATATAGATGGCAGTTTTGTCCCCGCGGGCAAGAGCTGCCGCATTGTTGACACGTATGTTTTATTTGGGAGAAGTTATTTATGGACGGAAAGAGCTTAAAGGTCTGCATTGCCAGTGATCACGCCGGCTTTTTGCTGAAGGAAAACGTGCGCAAATATTTGACCGAACAGGGCTACAACGTGACGGACCTGGGGACCTGTTCCGAGGAATCGGTGGACTATACCGAATACGCCCGGAAGGCGGCCCTGGCTGTCAGCGGCGGCGAATATGACAGAGGCATCATTATCTGCGGCACGGGCATAGGAGTCAGCATCGTGGCAAACAAGACAAAGGGCATCAGAGCGGCTCTGTGTACGGATCAGTATATGGCCAAAATGTGCCGCGAGCACAACAACGCCAACGTGATATGCATGGGAGCGAGAGTCATCGGCTTTGGCGTGGCCAGAGATATAGCGGTGGAGTTCCTGAATCATGACTTTGAAGAAGGCGGCAGGCATCAGGTCCGCGTGGACAAGATAAACGCTATGGACAAGGCTTAGGAGAAGGATATGTCAAAAGATATAAATGCCCCTCTTTCGGCGGTGGATCCGGAAATATACGCCATCATCCAAAAGGAATACAAGAGACAAAACGACAAGATCATGATGATCGCCTCCGAGAACTATGCCAGCTGCGCTCAGCTGGAGGCTCAGGGGAGCGTGCTGACCAACAAATACGCCGAAGGCTATTCGGGCAAGCGCTATTACGGCGGCTGCGAATTCATCGATGAGGCGGAGACCCTGGCCATACAGAGGGCCTGCGAGCTGTTTGGCGCGGATCACGCCAACGTGCAGCCTCACTGCGGCAGCGCCGCCAACATGGCAGCCTATTACGCCGTCATGAAGCCCGGCGACACCTTTATGGCCATGAGCCTCGACCAGGGCGGTCATCTGACTCACGGACACAAGGTGAACTTTTCCGGCACTCTCTACAATGCGGTCCCCTACGGAGTGGACAGAGAGACCGAGGTCATCAATATGGACGAGGTGGAGCGTATATCCATGGAGTGCAAGCCCCGGCTGATACTCACCGGAGCCACCGTGTATCCCAGACTGTGGGATTGGGAGCGCTTCAGGGCCATTGCCGACAAGGTGGGAGCCCTGCTGATGTGCGACATGGCTCATATAGCCGGTCTCATCGCAGCCGGCGTCCATCCTTCGCCCATCCCTTACTGCGACATAGTGACTGCCACCACCCACAAGACCCTCCGGGGTCCCAGAGGCGGTATGATACTCTGCAAGGAGTATCTGGCCAAGGATATAGACAGAGCCGTGTTCCCCGGCTTGCAGGGCGGTCCTCTGGAGCACGTGATAGCGGCCAAGGCCGTATGCTTCAGGGAAGCTATGAGCGCCGAATACAAGGAGTATCAGAAGCAGGTCATCGCCAACGCCAGAGCTCTGGCTGCGAGCCTGGAGGAGGGCGGCGTGAGACTGGTCTCCGGAGGCACCGACAACCATCTGATGCTGTGCGACGTGACTCCTCTCGGTATCACCGGAAAGCAGGCTCAGGAGATCCTGAACGATATCAACATAGTAGTCAACAAGAATCAGATCCCCTTTGACAAGGAAAAGCCCTTTGTTTCCAGCGGCGTCAGGATAGGTACTCCCTGCGTCACCACCCGGGGAATGAAGGAAAAGGAAATGAAGGTATTGGGTGAGGTCATCAGCTGCGCTCTCAAACAGTACACCGTAGGCGACCTGATGAATATGTGCCGCGAAAAGGTGGACGCTCTGGCCAGTGATTTCCCCGTCTATACCAAATAAATGAACAATATCGCTTATGCCCTGGCAGCGGCGGCGTCCGGCTTTATCCTGACCTGTATCATCACTCCTCTGGTGGGGAGATGGGCCAGGAAGCACGGCGTGGTCGCGGTCCCGGGCGGCAGAAGACTTCACGAGCATACTACTCCGCTGTTGGGCGGAGTAGGTATGTTTGTCGGGGTCACCCTGAGCGTGCTGGGATTTGTATATTATTTCCACGCTACGGGGATGCATCCCAGCGGCTCTCTCTATGCGCGGCAGATCACCGGCGTCCTTGCCGGCGGCGCCATAGTGGCCGTGTCCGGGGTCATAGACGACAAATATGAGCTGTCCGGCAGGATCCAGCTGGCTGTGATGATCCTGGCAGGACTGGTGCTTTCGGCCTTCAACGTGACCGTGGGCTACGTGTCCGCTCCCTGGCTGAAGCACGCCTCTCTGGTGGCCCTGCCCGCATACGTGGGAGTGATCACCACGGTCATCTGGACCGTGATGGTCACAAAAGCAGTGGATTGCATAGACGGCATGGACGGCCTGTGCGCAGGCTTTGCCTTTATCACCACCGCCACCTTTACCCTGATGGCTCTCTGCACCAGAGGCAGCCTGAATCCCTTCGTCATCCCTCTTTCCGCTTCGGCGGCGGGGGCGTCCCTGGGCTTTCTGGTGTTCAACTTTCCGCCGGCCAAATTGTTTATGGGCACGGTGGGCTCCCAGTATCTGGGCTTTATACTGGCAGCGATCTCTGTCATAGGCGCCTACAAGGTGACTATATTCGGCATTCTGGCGCCTATCCTGGTGCTGGGGATCCCGGTCTTTGATACTACTTACGTGGTGCTGAAGCGGGTGTCCGAAAAAAGGAACATAGGCCAGGCAGACCGCAGCCACATCCATCACCGCATCCTGGATCACGGCAACTCGGTGAAAAAGGTGCTGCTCATCATCTACCTGCTGACAGTGGTCTTGTGCGCGGTGGCGTTTTATCTGTACGTAAACGGCTGATACATAAGGCCGTTTATTTTTTCGCCGGCAAAGGCGCCGGCGGCGTTTTGTCTCCGGCAATACCGGAAAAGGAGGGCTTTGTGATCAATATTCGTTGTCCAAAGAGGGTAGTCTTCGTTTCTTAAACCATACTATTTAAGATGCGAGGATAAAATGAATATCAAGGATTACGGTTTTACAGAAGACATTATTGACGACAGGACGGCGGCCCGTATAGTCGCCGTTCACAAGGACAGATACCGGACGGTATCAGACAGAGGAGAAGGCTTCGCCAGACTCAAAAGAGGGTGCTACTACTCTTCCGGAGAGTATCCCGCCACCGGCGACTTCGTGCTCATGGAATACAATGAGACCGGCGACAGCCTCATATGCGAGACCCTCCCGCGGAAAAGCGTGTTCGTGAGAGCTGCCGTTTCCGACGCCGGACGCTCCGGAAGCCAGACGGTGGCAGCCAACTTTGACTACGTGCTCATCGCCGCGTCCCTCAACAGGGACTTCAATCCGGCCAGGCTGGAAAGATATCTCAGCATGGCCTGGGAGTCGGGAGGCATCCCGGTGGTGGTCCTGACCAAAAGCGACCTGGTGCCGGACCCACAGCCCTACGTGGAGCAGGTGCGGCAAATAGCTCCCGGCACGGAGGTGTTTGCCCTGAGCTCGGTGACGGGCGAAGGGACTGACGGCATAGGGAAGTACTTTGCCAAGGGCAAGACCATAGTGCTGCTGGGCTCTTCGGGAGTGGGGAAGTCCACGCTGGTGAACACTCTCTGCGGCAGAGAAGTCATGAAAACCTCGGCTATCAGAGAGGACGATTCCCGCGGGCGGCATACCACCGTCACCAGAAGCCTCATCATGCTCCCCGGCGGAGCCATGGTCATAGATACTCCCGGCATGAGGGAGCTGGGCATGTTTGACGCCGAAGAAGGCATAGGCAAAACCTTTGCCGACGCGGAAGCCCTGGCAGGGCAGTGCAGATTCCCGGATTGCACCCACACGGTGGAGCCCGGCTGCGCCTTGCTGGCGGCCATAGAGGAGGGGACCCTTACCAGAGAACGCTACGAGCGCTATATGAAGCTGGGCAAGGAATCCCGGTACAATTCGGACCCGGGAGAGTTCCTCAAAGAAAAGCGCAACAAGTTCAGGCAGATAGCCAAAGAAAACAAACGGAGGTAAGTCCTCCGGTGTTCCGGCGACTTGGGTCGCCGGTTTTTTTTCATCCCGGCGAGGCTCCTGCAGCCAGGGACCGGACCGCAGGGGTCCGGCCGGGCGTGGGCCTACGCTTCCCGTGTTGCAGAAGGAGCGGGCTTTGTGATATAATACATTATAGCGGGCAAGTGGCGGAATGGCAGACGCAGTGGATTTAAAATCCACCGGTAGTGATACCGTGAGGGTTCGACTCCCTCCTCGCCCACCATGCGCTGACGCGCAAAAACGCCGGACCGTGGTCCGGCGCTTTTCTGTCTCTCTGTGAGATCAAAACAGCAGCCGTCTCCTGCCGCCGGTAAAACAGGCCTCGTGTCTGTCAAAAGACCCTCTCTTTTGCAGAGAATGATATCTGCAGCCCTTGCCGTTCCTCAGGCGGTGACGCTTATCCTCTGTAATATCTCCTGTTCGTTTCGCTGACTGACCTATCTGCTCCCGTCTTATTGCTGCATATTGACCGCTTGGTTTTTTCGGACCTTTATTTCGCGCCAGGCTCCGTCCGAGCAGGTGAGCAGGGTGCCGGAGGCGAGGGGAACGACCAGGTTGCCCCTTGTCTCCACGGCCGCGGTGGAGATATATTTTTCCATGATACCAAGGCAGGCTGCGCCGTTCCTGATGGGGACAAGCTTTATGAGAGCCGAGTCCTTTACCTCACATTCTCCCCGCCCTATCCATCGGGCTCCGCTGAAATGCTCGCAGACGGCGCAGGGACCCTCTATGCCGAATTCTGCCGGGTCTATGCTGATGGGGGCGGAGGGCATGTCCGTCAGGTTGAATGCGGCTACGAAGACGGCGTCATTTTGCCGGCTGAATACTCCGAAGGCCCGGTGGTCGGGAGGCGTCAGAAGGCAGCTCCTCACGGGGACTGCCGGCTCATCGCACATGAGCAGCCGGCCGTCCTCCAGACACAGAGGCTCCAGTATTTCCGGGCGGGTGCGGCCTATGCGGTCGCTGACATAGACTGGGCCGCCGCTGACGGCTCTCGCTACGCTGTTTCTTACCGCCTGAGCGTCGTCGGTCCACCACATATCCCAATCGTTGAAAAAGAGGGAGCCCTGAGTGAGGCCCGCAAAGGAGCACTGGAGCAGGTGCCGGCGGAACCACTCTCTGTTCTCAGGCTGAAAATCGCCGGAGGAACGGCATATGGCGCTGGAGCGGGCAAACATATTGTCGTTGGCCATGCCCATACAGTTGATGATGGCGCCTCCGAAGTATTTGTCCGCTGCCTGATCCAGAGCAGCGTGCAGGTGACGGCACAGGACGGGAGCGGGGAGGCTGTCCTTTATCTGATGGCGGACGAAGCTCTGGTTGTCCGCCTTGATAAAATCCGCGCCGTGAGCCCTGAGCCTGCTGCATATCCGGGAATAGAAGCCCTCCGCCGACGCCGGGTCCGCCAGCTCCGGCAGGCGCCTGTCTCCGATGAGGCGGGTAAAGGCTCCCAGCTCCTCCATGGCGGGAGAGCCGGCGGCAAGGCCCGCCCAGTAGCCTGTGACCGGGAACCACAGCCCCGCCATATAGCCCTCTTGCTTTATCTGCTCTATGCACCGGGCTATGCCCCCGGGAAATCTGTCCGGATCCCCCTCCAGGTCTCTCAGGCGGGAGGAATGCATCACCGGAAAGGATTTTTCGTGGCAGGTGAAGGGCTCCAGGGTCTCGGTCCACTCCACTTCCGCCCACATGTCGTCTATGAGTATCCAGCGGACAGGCACCTTTTTCTCCCGGAACTCCCGCAGCTTGTCCGTGATCCCCCGACTGTCCACCCATATCTCCATGGCGTCCCAGGTGCACCAGCCCAGGTATTTGGCAAACCCGGGAAGGCTTTTGTCTTCCCGGGTGGGTATCCCTGCCAGCTCCGCAGCCTTGCGGAAGGCCTGCCGGATGGCGGCGTAGGGGTCTCTGTCACGGGTCACAATGGCGCAGGGAAGGGGATCGCGGTCCGGGGATGCTTCCGTCACCAGCAGGAGCCCTGAGGGAGAGCCCTCCAGCCATGCGGAGCAGGAGACGGAGAGAGGCAGGAGAAAAGAGTACTCGTCTCCGGACTGCCACAGGAGAGCCTGAGTGAACGGAGGGACTTCCCGGGGGTCGTCGCAGAAGACCGGCTTGCACCAATGGGGAGTATACAGTATCTGGGCCATCATGGGGCCGGAAGGGGAGCAGGCGTCCACGGGGGTCCTGCTGCCCGAAGGGGAATATATGACGCGAATATCCATGTCTCGAATATGAATGTCCTTTGTATGATACGACCTATTATAGCATAAGACGGTCCAAAATACAATGCGCCTCGGGAAAACAGGCGCGGGTCACCCGAGGCCTCACAGGGGTCCGGAGCCGATGCCCTAATCTGCCCGGGCAGCCTTTTTCCTTGAAAAAAACCGCCCGAATATGCTATAATAATATAAAGATTGCGCGGAGGCGGAGGTGTCTGCATCCGTTTCCTGGGAGAGATAAATGCTGTTGGCAATAGACGTAGGCAATACCAATATCACCTTTGGGATATACGGTCCCGAGGGGTATATATGCGATTTTCGCGTCAATACCCATCCCTTCAGGACTGCCGATGAATACGCCGCTTTGCTGAAGACTCTCATGTCGGGAAAGGGAGTGGATTTTTCGGCTGTCCACGGCATTATCATTTCCAGCGTGGTGCCCTTTGTGAACGAGGCTCTCGTGCGCTTTTCCAAAAAGCATTTCGGCATCTCCGAGCCCATCATGCTGTCCGCCGACATAGACACGGGCGTCCGTATCGCCTACAGCCCCGCCGGCGGAGTGGGCGCCGACCGCATAGCCAACGCGGCAGCGGCCCATCACTACTATCCCGGTTATTCCATAGTGGTGGACTTCGGGACCGCCAATACCTTTGACGTCATCGACAAAAACGGAGACTATCTGGGAGGAGCCATCACTCCCGGCATACAGATATCTCTGGACTCACTCTTTGCCAAGGCTTCCAAGCTCACTCAGATCTCTCTTGACACTCCCAAAAAGGCCATAGGCACCGACACGGAAAGCGCTCTGCTGTCGGGCATCATATACGGCTATTCCGGTCAGGTGGATTCCATCGTGGGCAAGATCTGCGAAGAGCTGCCTGAAAAGCCGGCGGTCATCGCCACCGGCGGACAGTCTTATCTCATAGCGGAGCACGCGAAGACCATAGAGCACGTAGACGACAAGCTCACCCTCAACGGACTCTTTTTGATATACAAGCACGTGAAGGGCTTATGAAGCTGCCGTCTCTCAGCATAGGCGGTCTGGATATTGCCACGCCTCTGGTGCTGGCTCCCATGGCGGGCGTCAGCAATCACGCTCTGAGGGTCCTGTGCAAGAGACTGGGAGGCGTGGGGCTGGTGTCCAGCGAGATGTTCAGCGCCTACGCCATCAGATACAGGGACCCCAAGACTCCCGGCATGGTGGACTGGACCTGTGAGGAGCGGCCCGTCAGCTGTCAGCTCTTCGGAGGAGATCCCGAGACCTGCGCCATCGCGGCAGTGTATCTCCAGGAGCAGGGGGCGGACATCATAGACGTCAACTTCGGATGTCCCGTGCCCAAGGTGGCAAAAAGCGGCTCCGGAGCCAGCATACTGAAGGACCTCTCCAAGGCGAGAGCCATCATCCGTCACGTGAGAAGCGTCTGCCGGGTGCCTCTCACCGTGAAGACCCGTCTGGGCTGGTACGAAGGAGAGCCGACGGTGTTTGAGTTTGCCCGCATAGCGGCGGACTGCGGGGTGGACGCCCTGACGGTCCACGGCCGATACGCCAGGCAAAACTATTCCGGGCGCGCCGACTGGGATATGATAGCCCGGGTCAGGGAAGTGCTGCCGGACCGGGTGCCTCTCATAGCCAACGGCGACGTGTCCGACGGCCCCGGACTGGAAAGGATCCTGTCCGTGACCGGCTGTCAGGGAGTCATGATAGGCAGGGCCGCCATGGGCAGCCCCTGGATATTCAGAGACCTGATGCGATACGCCGGGACAGGCGTCATGCCGGCCCCTCTCTCGGCAGGGGAGATATTGCAGATCGCCCGCATCCACAACAGGATACTGAGAGACATCCACGGCGACAGACGGGCGGCCAAGGAAATGAGGGGCAACATAGTCCATTATATCAAGGGCTTTGACAACTCGGCCAAGCTGCGAAATGCGATAATGCAGACCAAGTCAACGGAAGAGATAGAGGATATATTAAATGAAGCAGGTGGTGTCGGTCAGTCTGGGGTCTTCTACGAGAAACAAGACCTGCAGCGCTGAGCTGGCCGGAGAAGAGTTTTCCATTTCCCGGATCGGCGTGGACGGCGATATGAAGGCCTTTGCGGCCAAGCTGGCCGAGCTGGACGGACAAGCAGATGCTCTGGGGCTGGGAGGCATAGATCTGTATCTGTGCATCGGCGGCAAAAGGTACACTATCAGGGACGCTGCGCGGCTGGCCTCGGTGGTAAAAAAGACCCCCGTGGTGGACGGCAGCGGAGTCAAGAATACCCTGGAGCGCAGGACCGTGGAGTATCTGCAGTCCCACGGGATAGTGGACTTTGGCTCGTCGAAGGTGATGATGGTGTGCTCTCTGGACCGCTTTGGGATGGCTGAAGCCATCAGGGAATATGCCCGTCCCGGCAGCTTTTTGTTCGGCGACGTGATGTTTGCCCTGGGGCTCAACGCGCCCATATACAGCTACGGCGCCATCAGGACCGTGGCCGGGCTCCTGCTTCCCATCTACACCCGGCTGCCCTTTTCCATGCTGTATCCCACCGGCAAGAGCCAGACGGAGATAGTGCCCAGATACACTGACAAATACGCCTGGGCCGACGTGATAGCCGGCGATTATCTCTTTATCAAAAAGCATCTGCCGCCGGCAGAGTCCGGCGCCCTTGAGGACAAGGTGATCTTGACCAACACCCTCACTTCCGAGGACGCGAAGGACCTGGAGGAGAGAGGTGTCAGGCTGATCATCAGCTCCACTCCCAGACTGTGCGGACGCAACTTCGGCACCAACGTGCTGGAGGGCATCATCACAGTGCTGCTGGGCAAGAGCATATACTCCGCCACCGAAGAGGAGCTGACCGTGGTCCTGGACCGTATCGGCTGGAAGCCCTCCATAGTATATAACAGAAACGACAAAGGATAGAGCCTGTGGAAAACTTTGCATTTATCATACACCCCATCACTGCCAAAAAGGATATAGCCCGCAAGTTCCCGGCGGCGAACCTGCTGCCCGAAAGCTTTCTGGAGCTGGTGATGCGCAACATGAAGCCTGTGGACGTGTCCCATATAACGGGCATCCGTTCCAAGGACGGCACCGAGGCGGAGGGCTGGTTTATCGGCTGTCCTCTCTCCTCTAAGCAGTTCATGGAAATGCCTGTGGAGGTGTGCTACAAAAAGATCATGGAGTGCATCGATATCGCCGAAAAGAAGGGAGCAAAGATAGTCGGGCTGGGAGCCTTTACCTCCGTGGTGGGGGACGCCGGCAAGACCCTGTCGGAGCGGGCCAACATTGCGGTCACCTCCGGCAACAGCTACACCATAGCCACCGCCATCGAAGGCTCCATGAGGGCAGGGCGCATCATGGGAGTGGACCCGGAGAACGCCAAGATATCCATAGTAGGCGCCACCGGCTCCATAGGCAAGACCTGCACCAAGATGTATGACGGCAAATGCGCCCGCATCACTCTGGTGGGCAGGGATCTGGACAGGCTGGAAGCCGCCATGAGCGAGATAAAGCATACCCCGGCCCGTATATCTGCCGACGTGCAGAACGGCATAGCCGATGCGGATATAGTGGTGGCCGTGTCCAGCTCCGTGGACGCCATCATCATGCCCTCCTATCTGAAGCCCGGCGCAGTGGTCTGCGACGTGGCCCGTCCCAGAGACGTGTCCGTCAAGGTGGCTGAGGAAAGAGACGACGTGCTGGTCATCGAGGGCGGCGTAGTCAAGGTGCCCGGCGAAGTGGACTTTCACTTTGACTTTGGCTTCCCCAAGGGGACTGCCTACGCCTGCATGAGCGAGACCATGATCCTGGCTCTGGAAAAGCGTTACGAAAGCTATACCACCGGCCGGGATATCTCCGTGGAAAAGGTCAATGAGATCAGCGAGCTGGCCACGAAGCACGGCTTTGAGATGGCGGGCTTCCGCAGCTTCGAGAGAGCCGTGTCCGAAGAAGAGGTGGAGCAGATACGCAAGAACGCCTTTGAGGACGAGATAGTGGAGTAGAGGCATGTCTGCCCTCAGGCTCTCTCTGTTGTGCGCAGCCTTCTGCGCGCTGTCCCTGCTGTCCCTTGCCGTCGGGGCCGAGCCCGGCTATACAGAGGAAAAGGGCATCGTATATGACGTGCGGGACGGAGTGACCCTGGTGATGGACATGAAGACCAGGGACGACGGCAAAAAGCGCAAGCCCTGCTGCGTGGCCATCCACGGAGGCGGATGGAGCGAAGGCACCGTGGAAGCCAGCGACTGGCTGGGAGCCCCTTTGGCAGATATGGGCTACACCGTGTTTGGCATCACCTACAGGCTGGCTCCGGACCATAGGTTCCCGGCCCAGATAGAGGACTGCAAATGCGCCGTCAGGTTCATCAGGGCCAACGCCAAAAAATACAACATCGACCCCCGCAGGATAGTGGCCTACGGCAGCTCTGCGGGAGGACATCTGGCCAGTCTGCTGGGAGTGCTCCCGGAGGGAGTCTATGAGGGCAAGGGCCCCTATCAAAAGTATTCCTCCCGGGCCGATCTGGTCATCAACAGTCTGGGACCGGAGGATATGGGATTCTTTGCCCGGGTCCCGGGCAGCGCTCTGACCGGCGTCTATGGCTATCTGTTTGACCTGTCCGGGAAGGACCTGTCCTACTGGACAGCAAAGGCCAGCCCCTCGAGCTACGTCAGCCGGCGTTCGGCGCCGCATCTGCTGCTCTACGGCGGCAGGGACGACCTGGTGTACCCGGCCCAGGGCGAGCTGTTTTACAACAAATTGAGGCAGGCCGGGGTCTATGCCGAGATGCACGTCAGTCCCGAGTCGGGACACGGGCTGCCCCCGGAATTCAGGATGCAATATATCTGGCCGTTTTTGAGCAAGTTTTTCGGAGAAGTGAAATGAGAATATTGTTGTTGGTATTGGTGATGGTCCTGGCGGCAGGTATTTGTCAGGCTCAGGACAAAAAGTACATAGAGGAAAAGGGCATCGTCTTTGACCGTCAGGACGACGTGGACCTCATCATGGACATGAAGACTCTGGACGACGGCAGGAAAAACAAGCCCTGCTGCGTGGCCATCCACGGAGGCGGCTGGGCCGGCGGCGGCATCGAGGACAGCAATTGGCTGGGCGCTCCGCTGCTGGATATGGGCTACACCGTCTTCGGCATCACCTACAGGCTGGCCCCGAAGCATCCCTTCCCCGCCCAGATAGAGGACTGCAAGAGCGCCGTGCGGCACATCAGGGCCAACGCCAAAAAATACAACATCGACCCCCGCAGGATAGTGTCCTACGGCGGCTCTGCCGGCGGACATCTGGCCAGCCTGCTGGGAGTGCTCCCGGACGGAGTCTTCGAGGGCAAGGGCCCCAATCAAAAGTATTCTTCCCGGGTCAACCTGGTCATCAGCAACGTGGGGCCGGAGGACATGGAGTTCTTCCTGCCTCTTACGGGCAGAGTGGCTCTCCGGGACGACGGCTTTCACTGGCTCTTTGACGGCACCAAGGAGGGCTGGGATTATTGGGTGCCCAGATCCAGCCCCATCAACTACGTGACCCGTGACTCGGCGCCTCATCTGCTGCTCTACGGCGGCAGCGACGATCTGGTCTACGCCGCTCAGGGCGAGCTGTTTCACAACAAAATGAAGGCTGCCGGCGCCAAAAGCGAGATATATATCTGCCCCGGCTCCTGGCACATATTGCCCGGAGACTTTCTGATGGCTCATATACCCGCTTTTCTGGAACGCCATTTCGGCAAGCAGTAGGTGAACTATGTCTGAGAAAAAGCTTGTAATGGACAGCGACGACTTCCGCCGCTGTATCTGCAGAATGAGCTACGAGATCCTGGAAAAAAACAGGGGCTCCGGCGAGATAGCGTTGCTGGGTATCCAGAAAAAGGGCGTGTTTATGGCCAACCGACTGGCGGAGCAGATAAACCGCATCGAGAATACCACCATCAAGCAGGGCTCTATCAACATAGCCATGTATCGTGACGACTACGGGACCCGGACGGCGAAGACCATAGGCCCTTCCCACATACCCTTTTCGGTGGACGGGAAGATCATCATCATAGTGGACGACGTGCTGTTTACCGGGCGCTCCTTCAGGGCTGCCATCGAAGCCATATTTGACATGGGCCGCCCAGCCGCCATACAGCTGGCCGTGATGGTGGACAGAGGCCACCGGGAGCTGCCTATCCAGGCGGACTTTATCGGCCGACGGATCCCCACCTCCAAGGCAGAGCAGGTGGAGGTGGTCTGGACGGAAGAAGAAGGACCTGATTCGGTGTATATTATAAAGGATTGATAAAAGGGAACGCTTATGTCACTGTCTTCAAAGCATATTCTTGATCTGCAATCCCTGCCCAGGGAGGATATAGAGCTGATACTGGACACCGCCGAGGGCCAGAAGGAGATACTGGACAGGCCCGTAAAAAAGGTCCCCATCCTGAGAGGCAAGTCCATCTGTACTTTTTTTATAGAAAATTCCACACGGACCAAGTGCAGCTTTGAGATAGCGGCCAAAATGCTTTCCGCAGACGTGACCTCCATATCCAAGGTGGGCAGCAGCCTCAACAAGGGGGAGTCCTTCAAGGATACCCTTCTTACCCTGGAAGCCATGGGGGTGGATATGTTTATCATACGCCACAGCATCTCCGGCAGCCCCTATTACGCCACAAAGATAGTGAAGAGCCACATAGTCAACGCCGGCGACGGCATGCACGCTCATCCCACCCAGGGCCTGCTGGACCTGCTGAGCATCAGGGAAAGGATGGGCGTCATCGAAGGCCTGACGGTGGTGATCGTGGGAGACATATATCACTCCCGTGTGGCCCGGTCCGATATATGGGGCCTTGCCAAGATGGGCGCCAGGGTGCGGGTATGCGCTCCCGAGACCCTGATACCGGCAGAGCTGAAGCGTTTCCCCTGCGAGATCTACACGGACCTGAAAGAGGCTGTCCGGGGAGCGGACGTGATCAATATGCTGAGAGTGCAGACCGAGCGTATGCATTCGGGCTTTTTCAGCGGCACCAGGGAATACAACTACTTTTATGGTCTGGACTCCGGTATATTGGAGGACTACGCGCCCAAGGCGGTGGTCATGCATCCGGCTCCCATCAACAGGGGAGTAGAAATATCGTCCGAGGTGGCCGACAGCTCCAGGAGCATCATAGTCAGACAGGTCACCAACGGCGTGGCTGTCAGGATGGCTATACTGTATCTGCTGCTGGGACATCAGGAATAAGGGGTGTATATGAATATTCTTTTCAAGGGCGGAACGCTGGTGAGCCCCGCCGACGGCATCAACGGGCCCGCCGATATAGCGGTCATAGACGAAAGACCTGCGCTGGATATCAAAGGAGCCTCCTTTGACGAGGTGATCGACTGCTCCGGCAAATACGTGACGCCGGGCTTTGTGGATATTCACGTCCATATGCGGGATCCCGGCTACGAATACAAGGAAGACGTGTATTCGGCAGCCTGTGCGGCTGCCGCCGGAGGCGTCACCACCATAGTGGGCATGCCCAATACTAAGCCTGCTCCCGACAACAAGGCCGTGGTAAGATACGTGCTGGAGAAGGGCAGGAGCGCTGCGGTCAACGTGCTGTGCGCCGGCTCCGTGTCCAAAGGCAACGCCAACGAGATACTGTCCGAGATGGGCGAGATGGCCGAGGCCGGGGCGTGCTGCGTCAGCGACGATGCTTTTCCCGTGCAGGATGCGGGCTTTATGAGAAGGATCATGGAATACGCCGCTACCTTTGGTCTGCCGGTGCTGGTCCATTCGGAGGACAAGAGCCTGACCTCCGACGCCACAGCCAACGAGGGCTACGTCAGCTCCCTCCTGGGCCTGAGACCCTGGCCCAGGGAAGCGGAGGAGATTATGATCTTCCGCAACGCCCTGCTGTCCATGCTCACGGGCTGCAGAGTGCATTTTCAGCACGTGACCACCCGGGGCGGGGCGGACATCATCAGAGATGCCAAGCGCCGCGGAGCCCCGATCACAGCGGAGACCTGCCCCCAGTATCTGACCCTGACGGACGAGGCCCTCATGGGCTATGATACCAATGCCCGGGTCAACCCTCCTCTGAGGACGGAGGAGGACAGGCAAGCCCTTATCCGGGCAGTCATGGACGGCACCATAGACGTCATAGCCACCGACCACGCTCCTCACGCCATAGAGGAAAAGGACACAGAGTTCGACAATGCTCTGTCCGGCATGACCGGACTGGAGACAGCCGTGTCCCTCTGTCTCGATGAGCTGCACCACAGGCACGGCATGAGCATCTCCGATATAGTGGACAGATACTGCGCGGCTCCCGCCCGGGTGATAGGCTCGTCTCAGGGCTCCTTTGGCGGGCAGCAGCTGGCTGACCTGTGCGTGCTGGACACGGAATATGAATACGTGATCGATCCGTCCCGGATGAAGTCAAAGAGCAGGAATACTCCCTTTGGAGGCAGGAAGGTCCGGGGCGCAGTGATGCTGACCGTGGCCAAGGGAAATATAGTATACAGGAGAGAAGCCTGATGGATAAAGGAAAGTTTTACGAGCTGATATATGAGGCAGGATGCGTCCGCTTCGGAGATTTTACCCTTAAAAGCGGTATCAAGTCTCCGGTGTATATAGATTTCAGAGTGCTGATCTCCGATCCGCCTCTTTTGAACACCATAGGCGGAGTGCTGGCGGAGGAAGCGGGCAAGCTGGGCTGCGACCTTATCGGAGCCATACCCTACGCGGGTCTGCCCATAGGGGTGGCCGCGTCCATATGCGGCAACATACCTCTCATCTATTCCCGCAAGGAGGCCAAGACCTACGGCACCAAAAAGCTCATTGAAGGCCATTATTCTCAGGGAGACAGAGTGCTGATCATAGACGACATAGTCACGGACGGAGCCAGCAAGATAGAGGCTGTCATCCCCTTCAGGGAAGCGGGTCTCGAGGTGCGGGACATACTGGTCATCATAGACAGGGAGCAGGGAGGCAAGAGACTCCTGGGCGAAGCCGGCTATGAGCTGCATTCTCTGGGCACCCTGTCCGAGATAGTCGGCCATCTGGCCGCGGCGGGCAGGATAGATGAAGAGATGAGGGACAAGGTCATCTCCTTCATCGCTCAAAACCAATTTACGAAAATCAATATTAAATAAGGAGTAATTTATGGAATTCAAGTGTTCTGTCAAGGATCTGCAAAACGCAGTGGGTAATATCACCAAAGTCATAGCCAAAAAGACGGCTCTGGACATCCTGACGCGCGTTTATATCAAGACCGAAGCCAATACGGTGGTGCTGCGGGGGACCGACTTTGCATCCTTTACTGTGAGCGAGCTGGAAGCCGAGGTGACGGGCGAAGGCGCCGCTCTGGTGGAAGGCCAGCTGCTGCTGGATATCCTGAGCAAGCTCAGGTCGGAGAAGATGGTGTTCTCCTACAACGAGGACACTCAGGAAGCTGTGATCACCGGCGACAAGGTCACCTTTCAGCTGTCCAACCAGAATAAGCCCGAGCAGTATCCCCAGCTGGACGAGATCAGCAAGGAGAACTACGTCACCGTAGCGCCCGCCGACCTGAAAAAAGCTATCGCCTGCACCAAGTTTGCGGCGGACGACAAAAACGGCACCAGAGAGTTTTTGAAGGGCATCCACATGATGACCGTGGATATGACCCTGAAGCTCATCGCCACGGACAACCACAGACTGTCCATCTACTCCTGCCCGGTGATAGAGAAGAATCAGGAGGTGGATGCGGTGGTCCCCGTCTATGTGGCCGATATGATCTCCGGACTCATAGACGACAACAAGCCCTCGGTGAATCTGTATTTCAGCAAAAAGTCCGTATCCGTGGAATCCATGGTGTCCGAATACAGCGGCGGTCTCATCGATCTGAAATATCCCGACGTCAACAGGGCTGTGCCTGCGGACTGCAAGACCGTCATCACGGTCCCCCGGGACTCTCTGCTGGCCGCTATGGATTCTATGGAAGTGGCTTCCAGGACCAACAGCTACATCTGCTTCCTGAAGGCCTCCGACGGAGAGCTGACCCTGTTCAGCCAGTCCCTTGACGGCTCTATCAAGGCAAAGGCTGTGGTGGATATAGAGACGGACGGCGATAGTGTGGAGTTCGGCGTGAATATCCACTACGCCAGGGAAGCCGTGTCCATCATGGAAACGGATACCATAGAGATCAGGCTCAACGGCAACGACATGGCCTTTGTGCTCAAGGAGAGCAAGAACGACAACTTTTTGCACGTGCTGATGCCTCTGGCCCTGACCGACAAGGACAAGAAGGGTATGGACTGATCCCCCGACACAACAGATCCCCCGTTTGCGTATCGCAAACGGGGGATAGCTTTTGGTCTCTTATTTGCCCAGGCAGAGCTTTTGCTCGGTGAGATACTTGTGGCTGTCGGCCACGGCGTCCCACATCTCTCCTTCATAGTAGTCCAGCTCCACCACTGCCCATTCGGCGCAGTGGGCTTCGCCGGCTTTGATCACCTTGTCCATGCCCACGCTGCCTAAGCCGGCGGCTGTCTGGGTGATGGGGTCGTTGGGCTTCCAGGGGCGGCCGAAATTGCCGTCCTTGCAGTGGAGCATGGTGATGTTTTTGGGGTGCTTGCCTATCACCTCCACCGGGTCAGAGTTGCCCACGGCGCACCAGAGCACGTCCAGCTGGCTCTCTATGCCGGGGACCTGCTCGCAGAGCATGTCGAAGAAGGTCTTGCCGTTGTAGGAATAATAGAATTCCCACCAGTGGTTGTGGACGGCAAAGCGGATGTCGGAGCCCTTGAAGAGCTCGGCGGCTGCGGCGAATTGCTCGATGGTGGCCTTGGCCTTGTCTTCGGTGTCCACCGCTCCGGGGCCTACGCCGGATATGGAGCGCTTGCCCCCCAGTATGGAGAGCCGGTCTATGAGCATGTTTGCGTTGTCCTTGTCGGGGAAGGGATCGTGAGACGAATGACAGACGAGTCCGTTGTCGTCCAGGAACTTGCGGATCTCCACGGGATCATGATCGAAAAAGCCGGCAAATTCCACGCCCTTGTAGCCTATGTCGGCTACCTTTTTGATGGTGCCGTAAAAGTCGTCCTTCATATAATCGCGGACCGTATAAAGCTGAATGCCTAAGGGAAGCATAATGCACATCTCCTGTGTTCAGAATAATAATTACTTCTATTATAGAGTATTTTCGGCCGATAGTCAAACGGGGGCGCTTTTTTTCGGAAAAGTCCGGCAGAGTCTAAGGCGCCCCGACCGCCGTCCGGCTATTTGAGAATATTTGCCTCTATGAAGCTGTAGTAGCCCTCTGCCGCGTCGCCCATATTGCAGTGCTCCATGCCGGGGACCTCTACGTAGGTCACGTCCAGACCGGCTCTTTTCATTTCGGGCACCAGCCTGTCCGGGTGGGCCTTTTTGTTGACTGCCGCGTCCTTGTCGCCGTGGACTATGTAATACCTGATCTTCGGCATCTTCTTTACCAGATCGATGGGGGAGGCGGAACGCAGAGCCTCGTCCAGGGAGCAGTCATAATCGGCAAAGGCCGCCACCAGAGTGCGGGGCAGGTCGGGCCGTTCGCCGAAATGATACACCAGATCGCACACGGGGCTGTCGGCCGCCACCGCCACGGGAGTCCTGCGGGCATACACGGGATATACCAGCGCCGAGAGCCCTCCCATGCTGCCTCCGGTGGATACTATGGGAGTATTTTTGGGCAGCGAAAAGCCCTTGAACACCGCTTCTACCACAGCGTCCGTGAAGCGGACGCCCGAGCGGTTCATCCAGCTCCAGGGGCCGTAGTAGGGAAATATGTACACGATACCCTTCTCAGCCATGCTTCGGGAATAGTCGTTCTGCTCTCCTATCATGCCGTTGTAGCCCAGTCCGTGAAAGGAGATGACTACGCCCTTTACGGGCTTTTTGACAATGGAGACGTTGGTAAATGCGAAGCTCGATATGTTGTCGAGATCGATGGCTGCATCAGCAAGAGTGTTTGTCATGGTTTTTCCTTTTGCAAGGGGTTTCTTCCCCGTATTTTTGTCCGACGGAAAGGCGGCGGCGCCGCAGCCTGCAGGCAGCAGCAAGACTGCGAGAAAGGCGAGGACGGCAATGGCCGCGCAAAGTCCGGTGAGCGCTGTTTTCATAAGCTCCTCCCTGAAGATACGTTCACTGTCATTATATACCCGTCCGGGATATATTTCTACTGTTTTCGGGCTGAGTCGAAGTGTTTTTTGATCTGCCGGGCCATTTCCGCCAGATAGGGCCGGGTGATGATCACCGGGACTCCCGACAGCCTCTCTACGTCCTCCGGTGTCAGGTCGTCCAGAAAGACCCCGTCGTCCGAGAGGCACACGGAGGGTATCACCGCCAGATCGCAGCCCTGCAGACGGGCTGCTATGACCCGTCCCGAGAGAAGCCCGGTGACGGTGACTGTTTTGCCGAAAAGGGTGTTCTCCGGGTCGATGATCCGGAAGGAGGACCGGTTTTTCCCCAGATCCAGGCCTTTCAGTATGCCGGCGAAGGACTTGCCGGTCACCAGCCCCACTGTCTTGCCCCGCAGATCCAGTCTGTCCAGGGCCCTGATCCCTTTGTCGGCGTTGTCCAGAAAGTCTCTCACCAGACCTATGCCGTTTTCGTATTGGGCGTAGTCTTCGTAAAAATCTCCCGGGGGCAGGGGCCTGCCTGCCTTGAGATAGAATTCGTCGGCGCACCACACGAAGGAGGTGCCCAGAGTTTCCCTGAAACGGGCGGCGTAACCCTCGGCCATATCTATGACTCGGCAGGCGTCCTCCCGGGTCACGGGATCTATGTGGGGCAGGCCTTCTCTGTGCTCCGTGAGGCCCACGGGGACCAGAGCCAGGGATATGGCTCCGGGGTGCAGCCCCGACAGGTCCTCTATGGTCTTTTGGAGATAGGCCCCGTCATTGAGGCCCGGGCATATCACTGCCTGACAGTGGAAGGAGATGCCCGAAGAGATGAAATACCGGAGCTGCTCCATGATGTCCGGCAGCTTCTTGCCTATAAGTCTCTGCCGCAGGGCGTGATCCGTGGCGTGGACCGACACGTAGAGAGGGGAGAGCCTCTGGGAGACTATCCTGTCCGTGTCCTCCTCCCGGAGATTGCCCAGGGTCACGTAGCAGCCGTAGAGAAAGGACAGGCGGTAGTCGTCATCTCTCATCTTCAGGGAAGGCCTGAGGCCCTCGGGCAGCTGCCTCTCAAAGCAGAATACGCAGTTGGCCCCGCAGGTCCTGACCTTGTCAAAGAGGGCGTCGGCAAAGTCTATGCCCAGGGATTCGCCCTCGTCCTTCTCTATGTCAAACTCCTCCAGCCCCCGGCCGGTCCTGGCCAGAAGGGTGACCTGCTCGTCGGAGGACAGAAACTCGTAGTCGATGACGTCCCGCAGCCTGACTCCGTTCAGAAGGATGATCTCGTCTCCCTTTTTCAGTCCCAGCTCCCGGGCAATGGAGCCGGGCCTGGTGTTTGAGATGATAGCAGCCATCACTCCTCCAGCTTTCTCGTGGTGTTTTCCGCTCTCGGATGAGCCCTCTTGTATTCTTCCTTCAGGTGCTCGATGGATACGTGGGTGTATATCTGGGTGGTCTCCAGCCTCTTGTGGCCCAGCAGCTCCTGGACGCAGCGGATGTCCGCTCCGTTGTTCAGCATGTGGGTGGCGAAGGAGTGTCTGAGCATATGAGGCGAAATGTGCATATACTCGGAGAGCTGCAGGGTGTACCGATTGAGCATGCGGCCTATACTGGTGTCTGCCAGCCTTTTGCCGGTGCGGCCCAGAAACAGAGCCGGGTTCCTGTCATCGGTGACCAGATGGGGCCTGAGAGCGAGATATTCCTCCAGAGCCTTGCGGGCGTAGGAGCCTACCAGCACCACCCGCTCCCTGTTGCCCTTGCCCAGTATGGTCATCTCCTCTCCGGAAAGGTCTATGTCGCTCAGGTCCAGAGCCGTGAGCTCGCCTATGCGCATGCCGGTGGAATAAAACAGCTCCAGAATGGCTGCGTCTCTCGCTCCGCAGGGAGTGGACCTGTCCGGCAGGGCCAGCAGCTCTTCCATCAGGTTTTCCTTTATGAAGCCGGGCAGCTTTTTGTCCGTCTTGGGAGCCTTGACCTCGTCAAAGGGATTGACCCCGACAGCGCCTCTGTCTATGAGATAGTTGAAAAAGGTCCTGAGGGCCGACAGCTTGCGGGCGGCGGACCTTTTGCCTACTCCTTGTTTGCCCAGCTGGCCCAGATAGCTGCGGATAAGTGTCTTGTCCGCAGTCTTGTCGCCCAGAAACAGAAAAAAGTCTTCGATGTCTTTCTTGTAGGCGGTGATGGTGTTCTCCGAACGGTTCTTCACCGAGCGCTGGTATTCGGCAAAGGCGTCCGTGTAGGACTGTAATTCGTTCATAGCAGCATATCCGCAGCCAGCCCGTCCTTGATGCTGAAATGGGTGGTGACCACGCTCCGGGCGCCGGATAAGTCCATGACCGCATCCAGTATGGCGGCTCCCGCAATGATGATGTCGGCTCTGTCGGGTATGAGCCCCGGGACCTGCCGCTTGTCTTCAAGAGTCATATCCGCCAGCAGGGCTATGGTCCTGCGCAGCTCGTCCGCCTGAGTCACGGGGGTCTCCTCCGGCAGCTTTCCCAGCCTGTAGGCTGTGGCGGAGCACAGGTTCAGCACGGTGCCGGAGGTGCCGTAAAACACAGCGACAGGATGGGTGCGGACAAAGCCTCCCAGTTCCTCCAATACCTGCATGGCCCGGCGTTTCAGCTCCCCATAGGTCTCCGGGGCCACTCTGCCCGGGTCGTTGAGACTGCTCTCGTAGAGCCGGACCGCTCCCGTCTGAAAGCTCTTCAGGTAGCGTATGTCGTGTCTGTCGGCGCAGATCACCTCTGTGGAGCCGCCGCCTATGTCCAGAAACAGGTCCGTGTCATCCGTGAGAGGCAGATTTGCCTGCAGGCCCCTGTACACAGCACGGGCTTCTTCCTCGCCGGATAGCACCCGCAGGCTGATGCCTGAGGTCTCCCTGACGAGAGAGACAAATTCGTCCTGATTGGCTGCGTCTCTGACGGCGGAGGTGGCGTAGGCGCCGCAGCGGGTGATATGCTCGCTCCGGAGGATGCCGGCGAATTCTGCCAGGCAGGCGGCGGAGCGCTGCATGCCCTCCGGCTGCAGCAGGCGCCGGCCAAAGCTGCCGGAGCCCAGACGGACCACCCGTCGCTCTCTTCTGACAAGGACTGGCTTTGACCCCTGCTGCTCCATGATGTAGAGCCGGCAGGAATTGGAGCCCAGGTCTATTATTCCGAATCGGTTCGTCACAGCTCTATCTTCTCCCCGGGTCTGATGAACAAAAAGCCTGCGCGGGCCAGCCTGTCCCGGTCCTCCGGGGACAGTGTGATCTGAGGCATGGCGTCATAATGGATGGGCACGTTGATCCTGGCGCCTATGATCTGCGCGGCTCTGACGGCGTCCTCGGCGTCCATGGTGAAGTTGCCTCCCACGGGCAGAAAGGCGCAGTCAAGAGCTTCATCGGCCAGCAGGGACATATGGGCCATGAGGCCGGTGTCCCCGGCGAAATAGAGCTTTTTGCCCTCCGCGCGTATGACGTAGCCGCAGGGATTGCCCGTATAGACGGGCACGCCGTTTTCGGTGATGGAGGAGGAATGGGTGGCCGGGAACATGGTGAGCCGGCCAAAGCCCAGGTCGGCGCTGCCAAAATTCATGGGGTGGCACTTGACGCCCTGGCGCCCCAGCAGACGAGCCAGCTCCACGGGCGCCACCACCAAAGAGCCGTGTTCGGCTGCTATCCGGACAGTGTCCCCCAGGTGGTCTCCGTGTCCGTGGGTCAGGAGTATCACGTCTATCCGGGGCAGCTCGCCTATCCGGATACCGCTGTGGGGGTCTCCGGTTATATAGGGATCCGTGAGTATGTTCCGCTCAGCCTCAATGAGTATGGAGGCGTGGCCTATGCAGGTGATCTTCACGTCACTCCTCCATGACCCGGGCGCTGACCCTGCTCCTGAGATCAAAGCTGACGTTGATCCTTTTGCCGGATATGACGTGCTCCTTGCAGGAGATGACGGGACCGGCATAATCGGGAGAAGAGGGCTTGTGATACTCGTATTTGTGCTTGCTCTTGGAAGGGCAATATATGGAATCCTTGTCCTTGAGATAATCCTTCTGCAGCTCCTCGAGAGTGTCGGGATAACGGCTGTTCTTGTCATAGTACCGATTGAGAGCCGGTATCAGGTTGACAATGCAGTTTTTGCTGCATTCTTCATAGGGCTTGTAAAAGGGCTGGCGGGTCAGATAGAGTGACAGGCCCGCAAAAATGATGATGATGACCCAGGCCGCAACGAGGCACCCGCGATAGCCCCGGCGTTTTTTCTGTAATATGCTGAAATCGTCTGACATAAAGCGCTCCCGTTGAATTCTATATATATTATATCATATCCGCAGCGCGGAGAGGGAAGTCCGGAGCCTTTCACGGGCCGGCTGAAAGAGAGAAAAGCAGGCGCATAGCTCCGGGAAAACGGTCATATCCCGCAATTGTCGCCGTTTTGGTGACGGCGGGTCCCGGTCCCGGCGGTATAATATTTACGGGTGACAAACGCCTGGAGCCGCAGGATATGCCGCCGGATGGCGGCAGACCCCGGCGGCCTGTAAGGACAAAGGAACGCGAGGCGATCCGGACAAATGTCCGGACCCGAATGCAACGAAAAAAGGAGGAGGCCTTATATGGTGACAGACGAGATCTATCATTGGTATGAATACCAGGTCGCCGCCGGCAGCGATGACAAAAGCATGAACGAGATGGCAGCCGGCAGCATAGACGGCATCCTGGCGCTGACAGCCGTCAGGATGTATCAGATCGTGAATGAAGAAAAGCCTTCGCGCTGGCTGGCCGTGCTGAAGGAGCGGGCGAAGCCCTATGACTGGTACAGCATACCGGAGGTGGCGGAGTTTACCCGCCGCGCCATAAAGGCAAACAAGCGGCAGATAGAAAAAGAAGGTGCAGGCGAAGAATCCTGGACCTGAGAAGGCTGGCCCCCGGGCGGAGGCCGTTTGTGTCCGGGAACGCAGAGAAAAAGAAAAACGCGTGTAGACAAAAGTTTGCGTTTTTTTTTATTGCTGTATAATCAAGATGGGAGTGCTGCCAGGGTTTGACCGCGGCAAAAGAAGATGATGGAAATATCGATAATGAATAACAAGGAGAATAATATGGAAGACTTTGATATCAGAGGTAACGTTTTGTTCAGATACAGGGGAAGTAAACCCAAACCTGTTATCCCGAAAGGCATTGAGGTTATCGGCGACAACGCTTTTGATAGCAATGACTCGATATATGAATTAATAATTCCTCACGGAGTAAAAGAAATTAAGAGTCAGGCTTTTGTTGATTGTAAGTCTCTGAAAAGGGTTGCTATTCCGGATGGCGTGGAATATATCTGTGGCGAAGCTTTTTCGGGATGCGAGTCTCTTGAAGAGATCGTTATACCCGACAGCGTGACCGGGATAGATTATTACGCTTTTGACGGATGCAGCGCTCTTAAAAAAATCGTTATTCCGAACGGCGTGACCGGGATCGAAGGGTATGCTTTTAGAGGGTGCGGGTCTCTTGAAGAGATCGTTATACCGGATGGCGTGGAATATATAGGAGACGGAGCTTTTGACGGCTGCAGCTCACTTAAAGAAATTGTTATCCCCGACAGCGTGACCGGAATAGGAGACTTTGCTTTTGATGACTGTATTTCTCTAAAAAAGGCTGTCATTTCCAATAGCGTGGAATATATCGCAGAATTTGTTTTTTCCGGATGCAGCGCTCTTGAAGGAATCATTATCCCGGATAGCGTTACAGAGATCGGAGACGGAGCGTTTTCCGGATGCAGCGCTCTTAAAAAAATCGTTATTCCGAACGGCGTGACCAGGATCGAAGGTTATACTTTTAGATGTTGTAGCTCACTTAAAGGAATCGTTATCCCGGATGGTGTGACCTGTGTCGGAAACTACGGTTTTGACGGCTGCAGCTCACTTGAAAAGATCGTTCTTCCCGACAGTGTGACGGAAATCGGCAACAGAGCCTTTTTCGGCTGCGCGGCGCTTAAAGAGATCGTTATCCCCGACAGCGTGACCTCCATCGGATATAGAGCTTTTTCGGAATGCGAGTCACTTGAAGAGATCGTAATCCCAGACAGCGTGACCTCCATCGGATTTAACGCTTTTAGAGGGTGTTCGTCTCTTAAGAAGGCTGCCATCCCCGACAAGGTAACGTCTATCGGCAAAGGATTGTTCAGCGATGTGCCGGGTGTGCCCTTTGCCATGAGCGTAACGGATGGAGTTCTGAATGAGTATAATGGGGTGTGTCCGGCAAAACTGAACATCCCTGACAGTGTGACCTCCATCGGATATAGCGCTTTTTCGGAATGCGAGTCGCTTGAAGAGATCGTAATTCCTGATAGCGTGACAGAGGTCGGAAATGATGCTTTTAAAAGCTGTACTTCTCTAAAAAAGGCGGTCATTTCCAATAGTGTAGAGTCTATCTGTGGCGAAGCTTTTTGGGGATGCGAGTCACTTAAGGAAATCGTTATCCCCGGCAGTGTGATCGGGATCGGATATAACGCTTTTATGGGATGCAGTTCATTGAAAAAAGCTGTCATTCCCAATGTCGTGGAATATATAGGAGACGGAGCTTTTGCCGGCTGCAGCTCACTTGAAGATATCGTTATTTCCGACAGTATAACGGGAATAGGCGATGGCGCCTTTGCCGGCTGCAGTTCACTAAAAGAGATCGTTATCCCCGACAGCGTAACGGAAATAGGGGAAGGCGCCTTTGCCGGCTGCAGTGAACTGATTCTTATCTCCCAGAACACCGTGGCCCAAAAATACGCAAAGGAGAACGGTATAAAGGTCAAGAGCCCGAAAAAGAGCAGCGCAAAAACGGAATAAGCAATCACGGCGCATGTTCACCGTTGAGGCGAAGCCTTTATGGCTGTTTGCCTTGTGATGTTTTTCGTTCCCCGGCGAATAAGTCGCCGGGGAACGGCATTTACGGGCAGCAGGCTTTTTGTCAGCGGCGCCCTTTTGAGCATTCCGGCGCTGTCAGCCGCAGAGTTGAAAAAACGGGACAGAAGCCACAGGCGGATCTGCTCTGCATCGGATACTGCCTGTTCTTGTATTTTGTGTGCAAATATAGTATAATAAAGTTGTTATTTCCAGGAGCTGTCAGTGAAGATAATAGATACCCACATTCAGGGCTTCAGGGCTGCCGAAGAGCTGCTGTCGCCCCAATATTCAGAATCCGCCGGCCGTATCTCCGATACGGTCAGAGGCATCATATCCGACGTGCGCGAGAGAGGCGACGCGGCTCTGCTGGAGCTGGGCCAAAGGTTTGACAGTCCTCTTCTCGACTCAGTCAGGGTCTCCGACGAGGAGATAGAGGCCGCTTACGGCAAGGTCGAAGCCGGGCTGCTGGAGGCCATCAGGCAGGCCATCAAAAACGTGGGTGATTTTCACGCCATGCAAAAGCAGAAGTCCTGGATAGACGTCAAAGACGGCGTCATTTACGGGCAGACCGTCACTCCCATCGACTGCGTGGGTTTTTATGCTCCCGGAGGGCTGGCCCCGTATCCTTCCACCGTGATCATGTGCGCCGTTCCCGGCAGGATAGCCGGCGTCCGCCGCATGCTCATGACCACTCCCGCTCAAAGAGACACCGGGACCATACACCCCGCCATGCTGGTGGCCGCCGCCGAATGCGGCGTCAGAGATATATTCAAGACCGGGGGCGCTCAGGCTATCGCCGCCATGGCGTTTGGTACAGAGTCGGTGCCCCGGGCAGACAAGATAGTGGGTCCCGGCAACGCCTTTGTGGCAGAGGCCAAAAGGCAGCTCTTCGGCTACGTGGGCATAGACCAGATAGCCGGCCCCAGCGAAATACTCATTTTGTGCGACGATTCTGCCGACGTGGAATACGTGGCGGCGGATATGCTGAGTCAGGCGGAGCACGCCGAGGACTCCCGCTGCGCGGTGGTGACCACCTCCCGCAGGATATTTGAGGAGCTGCCTGCCGCGCTGGAGCGGCAGACCAAGGGCGCTCTCAGGGAACAGATGATCCGGGCTTCGCTGGAGCACGCCGGGGCGCTGATCCTGTGCGCGGATATGGAGGAGGGCGTTCGCCTGGCCAACGTCTTTGCTCCCGAGCACCTGGAGCTGCAGACCGAGTCCCCCTGGGACACTCTGAAGGGCATCAGGAACGCCGGCGCCATTATGATAGGCCATCACACTCCGGTGCCCGTCTGCGATTTTGCGGCGGGGCCCAATCACACTCTGCCTACCAGCGGCACCTCCCGATTTACCTCGGCTCTGAGTGTGGATGAATACGTGAAGAAGTCGGGCATCCTGTCCTTCAACGAAAAAGGCCTGAAGGAAGTGGCTCCTGCAGCCCTTGCTCTGGCCGACTGCGAAGGCTTCGAGGCCCACGCGAGGACCATAAAAATCAGAACAGGAGACAAATGATGCGGACCTGTGACCTTTCCCGCAAGACCAAAGAAACCGATATCAGGGTTTCGCTGAACATAGACGGCTCGGGCCAATGCTCCGTGGTCACCAAAATAGGCTTTTTTGACCACATGCTCCAGGCCCTGGCCAGGCATTCCTCCGTGGATCTGATGCTGACCTGCGACGGAGACCTGGACGTGGACTGTCACCATTCGGTGGAGGACACGGGCATCGTCCTGGGTCAGGCCTTTGCCCAGGCGCTCGGGGACAAAAAGGGCATAGAGCGCTTTGGCTTTTGCGCTCTGCCCATGGACGAGGCTCTGGTGGAGTGCGCTCTGGATTTCAGCGGCAGAGGTCTCCTGGTGTGGGACAACGCCTTTCCCCGGGAAGGGCTCGTAGGCGAATTCGATATAGAGCTGCTGGAGGAGTTTTTCCGGGCCTTCGCCGTGAATGCGGGCCTTACTCTGAACATGAGGCTCATCTGCGGCAGCAATCTGCATCATATAGCCGAGGCTTCCTTTAAGGCGCTGGCCAGGAGCCTGGCGATGGCGGTCAGGATAGACCCCGCCAAAAAAGATATTCTTCCCTCCACAAAGGGTGTTCTGTAAACGAGGCGCGCATGAAACAAAAAGCTTTTACCTTCAGGGCCATTCTGCTGGCGCTTTTGCTGATGCCCATCAATATCAAATGGGTCACTCAGTACGAGATAGTGCTGGCAGCGGGAAGCCCTACCACCTTGTCAATATTTTATACCTCGGTAGTCATTCTGCTGGCGCTGGTGGGCATCAATATGCTCGTCCGCAAGCTCAAGGCCTCCTGGGCCCTTTCTCAGGGCGAGCTGCTGCTCATATATATCGTCATGAACGTTTCGGCGTCGGTCTGCTCCCACGACTTCATGCAGGTGCTGCTGACCAATATGCCTTATCCCGTCAGGTATGCCACGGCGGAAAACAACTGGTATAACCTGATCATCAACCGCATCCCGGACTGGGCTATTGTCAAGGACAAAAATACCGTAGACGCTTTTTATCTGGGCAACGACAACTTTTTCCAGTGGAAGTATATGCAGCACTGGGTAAAGCCCCTGGCGGTGTGGAGCGGGTTTATCATGACCCTGTTTTACACCTTCCTGTGCATCAATACCATCATCCGCAAGCAGTGGTCCGAGAGCGAGAAGCTTTCCTATCCTCTCATCAGTATGCCTCTGGAGATCACCAAGGAAAAGACTACCTTTTTCACAAATCCCGTTATGTATATCGGCGTAGGCGTTGCCTTTGTATTTACCGTGATACAGGGTCTGTCTACTATATGGCCCAGCTTCCCCATCATCAATCTCAAAGAGCTGGATCTGATAAACTATATCGTCAACCCGCCCCTCAATGCCATAGGCTCTACTCCCGTCAGGGTGTATCCTATCGCTATCGGCATCACCTTCCTGGTGCCCGCGGACCTGTCCTTCTCGTATTGGTTCTTCTATCTCTTCATGAAATTCCAGTACGTATTCGGCGCCATGGTGGGTATCAACACCATACCCAACTATCCCTTTATCAACGAACAGTGCTTCGGCTTCTTCATCGGCATATTCGTGTTTGCTGTCATCATGGGCTGGGGTCATTTCAAGACCGTGTTCTCCACCATGTTCAGCAACAAGACGGCAGACGACGCCCACGAGCCCTTGGGCTACAGGCACGCCGTATGGGGCATGATACTGGGCATGTGCGGCATGATGATGCTGTGCCACGTGCTGGGCTGCGCTCCCTGGCTGGCCATAACCTTTGTGGTGGGCTATCTCATCATCTGCTTTGCCATTACCCGCACCCGGGCCGAGCTGGGCGCTCCCTGTCATGAGGTGAACCACTCCTCCATTACGGAGATCCTCATACACAATGCCGGTACTGCCACCATGGGGGCTCAGAACGTGATAGGCCTCCAGATCTTCTTCTGGTGCAACCGCTGCTTCCGCAGCAATATGATGCCCATACAGCTGGAAAGCTTCAAGATGGCCGAGCAGACGGGCATGAACTACCGCAAGCTGGCAGTGGCGCTCATAGTGATGGCCTTTGTGGCTCTCATGCTGGGCTACTGCATAGTGCTGGACGAATACTACACCTACGGCGCCGCCGCCAATATGAACGGCCTGAACGTAGGCTTCGGCACGGAGCTCTACAACGGTATGGAAACCGCTCTCAAAAACGGTTCCATCACTGACTGGAACGGAGTAGGGGCCGCCATTACGGGCTTCTTCTCCTGTCTGGTGCTCAGCTTCGCCAAGATCAAGATACCCGGCTTTCCCTTTAACCCCATCGCTTACGCAATGATGAGCTCGGTGCAGACCAGGGCCCTGTGGTCCTCGGCCTTTATAGCCTGGCTCTGCAAGGTGCTTATACTGAAGTATGGAGGTCTGAAGGTCTTCACCAAGGCCCTGCCTTTCTTCCTGGGTCTTATCCTGGGCGACTGTCTGGCAGGTACCTTCTGGTGTATCGTGTCCATCGCTCTGCATACTCCCACCTATTCCATATTCCCTTAAATCTGCAGACTGCCGCCCGCAAGGGCGGTTTTTTGCAGGGACCTGAGACCAAACGGAGGACAAAGAGGCACATATGACGAAGACCATCACCTGGCGGGCGATACTGCTGGCGCTTGTCCTGACCCCCGTCAATATCAAATGGGTCACCCAATACGAGGTAGTGTTGGTGGCGGGCAGCCCTACCACTCTGTCTATCTTTTATACCTCTGTGGTCATTTTGCTGCTGCTGGTGGGGATCAACGCCCTCATCCGGCGGCTCCGGCCCTCTCTGGCCTTTTCCCGGGGAGAATTGCTGCTCGTCTATATGGTCATGAACGTGTCGGCGTCCATATGCTCCCATGACTTTTTGCAGGTGCTGCTGGCC
>JAFZNQ010000100.1 GCA_017552965.1 Abditibacteriota bacterium
TATGGATTACGAGGAATAAAGATGAACAAAGCATTATGGGTACTGCTCATTCTCATGAGCGTGACGGCGGTATTTGCCGCCCCGTCGGACCTCATCGTCACGGACTTCGGCGCCAAAGGCGACGGCAGGACCGACTGCACCGAGGCCTTTCAGAAGGCCCTTGACGCCGCCTTTGAGGCCGGCGGCGGCAACGTACAGGTCCCTACGGGCATATACGACGTCAGAGGCAATCTGGTCATCAGGTCAGGCGTGTTTCTCGTGGGCACCTATCAGGCGGGCCCCACGGAGCGTTTTGACGGCAAGCCCGAGGACGTCATGGGGCAGGGCAGCCTGCTCCGGGCTTACGCCGGCCGCAACAAGCCGGAGGACAAGCCCTTTATAGAGCTGGTGGGCTCCAACAACGGCGTGAAGGGACTGGTGATATACTATCCCGAGATAGACTACATGGACGCGCCTCCCGTGCCCTATCCGCCCTGCATCGCCGGCTATACGGGGGACAATCAGAACGTCATCGACGTGATGCTCTGGAACGCCTATGAGGGCATCAGGCTGGTGGGAGTAGGCCGCAGCTTCATCAGCAAGGTCTATGGCTACCCCTCCAAGAGAGGCCTCTACATAGACAAGTGCTACGACATCAGCCGGGTGGAAAACTGCCACTTCTGGCCCTTTGGCAACACCGGGTCCAAAAATCCCGCCTACGGCGAATGGATCAATCAGAACGGGGTGGCCTTTGAGTTCGCCCGCACCGACTGGCAGTACGTCTTCAACTGCTTCTGCTTCGGCTACGGAGTGGGCTACAAGTTCAGCCAGTCCGACGCGGGAGCCTGCAACGGCAACTTTCTCGGTCTGGGAGCCGACAGCTGCGCCGCGGGAGTGCTGGTGGAGGCCGCTCAGGCTCCGGGCCTGCTGATCACCAACGGGGAATTCGTGGGCCGCTGGCGGAGCCATGACTCCGTGGGAGTGGACGTGGCCCCCGACACCACGGGCAAGGTGAGCCTGTCCAACTGCGCCTTCTGGGGGCCTCTGTGCTACGGGGTCCGCAACGCCGGCGCCAATCATCTGTCGGTCATAGGCTGCCACTTCGAGAACTTTGGCACCGCCGCCATCAACGTGGAAAAGGGAGACGCCATCGTGCAGGGCAACACCTTCCAGGCGGGGCCCAAGCACCTCATACTGGACGAAGGCGTGAAGGAAGCCATAGTGAACGCCAACATAGCCTCCGAGAGGCTGATCATAGACAACCGCATAGGCTCCAAGGCGCAGGTGGCCCTGAACACCCCCGATCCCGAGGCCTCTCTGACCGCGGCTCAGAAGGACTGCTACACCGTGAACGTGGGCGAGCCGGGAGACGAGCCCTTTGTCACAGGCGTCCACGGCAAGGAAAGAGTAAAGCGCTGGACCTCGGACAAGGCCGTCCTGCTCCTGCCCGTGAACAAGAACAAAAAGGTGACGGTGACCCTGGAGCTGGCAGAGCTGCCCGAATCGGCTCTGGCCAACGACGCCGGAGTGTATCTGGAGGGCAAAAAGCTGGCAGGCATCACCAAGTCGGGGCCTCAGACCCTGTCCTTCACCGTGAACACGGGGAACGGCGAGATGCTGAAGCCGGAGCTCAGGGTAAAGGGCTGGTTTTCCGAATCGGGAGACCACAGGCTCCTGGGAGCCGGTCTCGCCCGGATCACAGTCTCCGCCGGCAAGGGGACGCCCTTCGTGGTGAACCCGCCGGCCAAAAAGGACGACAAATAAAAAAACACACGGGAAAGCGGCCTCGCTTTCCCGTGTTTTTATATCTTAAGTTATATATGATGGTTGATATCCAAAACAGGATTCTCAACAATCTTGATTTCACAACAAGTCCTCAAACAGTGAATGAAATCCAAACGTATTCACAAAATAATTACCCTTATACTTTTTAAGTGATCTTTGTATGTCTTTTTTTTCGTCGAATAGTTTTCCCGAGTCAGCGGAACTTAGGAGGTTGAAGAATATTCCGTCAAGAAACGAAACATAATGAATATTACTGCGAGTAGGCTTTTTATCAATAAAATCTATAACCTCTTTCATTTGTTTATCTTGCCCCCCGCCGCTTTCTTTCATGTTTTTCTGCTCAACAACATAGTAATCATTCCCGATTTTAATAAAAGCATCAGGAAACTTTTTCGTTGTTCTTCCCTCTGTTGACAAAGGGATGTTAAGTTTTTCGGCGTATCGTTTGAACTCATCCTTTCCTTCCTTGTCGCTCAGCAGATAGAAATTTGTCGGAGTGTCAGTAGAATTGCTTTTGTTTTTTACTCCGAGTTTATCAAGGATAGCAGCAATCTTTTGCGTTCCATAGCTCCCCTTTCTTTTGTGAGAATAACTGTCGCACATTACCTGCATAACTATGTTTGAATACCCGTGTGACTCATACATTTTATGCCTGTTTTTTATGAACTCTTGGATGATGTATTTGAGAGCATCAACTCTGTCATTCTCATCCATATCTTGAAAGCAATTGTAGTTGATATTATGAACATTAAAATACTGACAAAATGCAGAGAAATTCATCCCTTCAGTATTCATGGATTCACTAATGTTTTTTATACAGGCATAGACAGGATCATCATTTATTGTATATCCACTGTCATAGATAAGTGTATAGATGGTCGTAATATTTCTTATAACCTTCTCGTTTGCTTCTGTCAATGCGTTTTTCTCGTCCGAAGTCTGTGGGATAACTAATTGGTTTACAAGTTTAGAGTAAACCGGGTTTATATAACTCTCCTTGTTTTTAACCGAAAGTCGAAAATAATAAAGGTTGGTCTGACACATCGTTTTCTCCATAGATCTTTATGTATGCTATTTCTAAAATGGCCCTTGCAGTATAATAGTCTAATCTTCTTCTACGAACGCCGTTTTTCATGTTTCCTTTAAACGGAGACAGTATTATATCACTTGTTTTTAGTCTGACATCTTCAAGTATGCTGTTAGACTCGTTTATGAATGATTGCCTATCGTTATCTGGAACATTAATATTTATCAAGGTTAATAGTCTGGAACTTACTTTTATCCCCTTGCTCCAATCGTAATTAAAATTCTCTTTATAATCGAATTTTATTCTCTTGGCAGGGTTCGTAGTATCTACTGCACGTAAACCTAGCCAAGCATCTGATTTATTAAAAATAATCTTGATGTTGTTCTTGGGTTGTAGCCTTAACGCCTCGATCTCCGCAAGGGTAGTTATTAAGTCATTGTTTTTGTATATTACTATATCCTCTAACGGCTTTATTGCGTTATCAAAGCATGCGACACATACAGGGGTTTCTGTGTCTTCAAACGGGTTCTCTTCCAGTATTGTTATTTGGCTAAGTCTGTTTTTCTGCAGGTAGTTTGAATTTATAAATGTCTCGGGTACAATGGCGACTACATAATCAGAGCTTTGCAACAATCTATCAAGAGCGATGAGGTATAAGTCATCATACTCTGAAGCATCGAAATATTGCTTGACATCTTCCATAACTTTTTTCCTTGAAGCAGAATAGTTTGAAAGATATGGCGGGTTAGTTATGATTATAGAATTGTCAATACGAGGAACTCGCAGCAAACTATCATTATGTTCCCAGCCTAAGCTATCATCTATATCTAGTCCTAATCTATTCTTTATCCCGTAAAGGTCTGAGCAGTTTATTAAATCCCCTGCACCGGCAAAAGGGTCATACGCAACCGCACGATCAGAACTCTCTATGAAATCTTTAACCTGGGGTTTTAACCATAGTTGAGCCTTGGTGAAAAATTGTCCCTTCGTGATTTTCTGTTTATTCATCGTTCCTCGAATGCTAAACTATTCTATTGCTCACTTAATTATAACTTATTACGCCGAATAAAGCAATAAGTATTAATCACTACAGCTCTATGACCGCGGAGGTGACCACTCCGATGATCTTCCAGCCGTCTCTGTAAAAATCGTCCTCCCTGATCTCCAGGGGGGTGTGCTCCTCATTGAAGGACTCGGGCACCAGCCTGATGGTGCCTCCCCGCTTGAAATATCTGCGTATCATATGCTCCTCGTCTTCCCGGGCCACCACCACCGTGTTGCCGTTGATGGGATACCGGTCCTGAGACACCAGAGCCAGAGCCCCCTCCGGGATGAGCCTGTTCATACAGTCGCCCTCCACCACCAGGAAAAAGTGCTCGTCGGCGTCCTTCAGGCGGTCGTTGTCCACGGGCATGGTGCCCAGGCTCTCCTGCTCGGACCAGGCCGTGTGGCCCGCGTGGACGTGGCCTATGATGGGCACTTCGGTAAAGAGAGGCTCCGCATTGGCGGTCAGCAGCTCCGGGGGAGCGGGCAGGCCGCAGGCCTCGAAATAATCCAGCTTTCTCTCGGGGAGGCAGTCCATATTCTCCGTATAGACCACCAGATTCTCATAGGAAGGGCGGGCGTTTTCGTTGGCCAGCCAGTAGTGAAGGGTGTTGCGGTTGATGCCGGTCTTTTTGGCCAGAGCGGACTCCGTGCCGGCCAGCAGCTTGTCCTGCCGGACCAGGCGGGTGAATTCCTTGGACATGATATTTACTCCTTGAAGGCGTGTTGTTTATCAACTAACAAATATATTATAAACTCCCGGGGCGGCCCTTGTCAACCGTATTCGGGCCCCGGGCGAAAAAAGTTGAAAAATCAACAAATTTTTTGAAAACCGGTTGACAGTCAACAAAGCTCTGTGGTACAATAGAATTGCGGGTGTTGAAGAGTCAACACGACGCCGACAATATATTTCGGAGGATAACTTATGAATAAGTACCTGGAGCTGATGAAGGCCTTCGGCCTGAGCGCTGCCATGACCCTCTCCATGCTGGCCGCCCTGTGGGCGGGAGCCCAGGCCGGCGCGGGCAACCTCGTTCCCGGCAAGTGCTGGGCCCTGTCCTTTGCGGCGCTGACCGCCGCCGTCCCTGCGGGCTTTGCCGTCCGGGAGAAGATGCGGGCAAGGCGCAGGAAGGCCGCCTTTCCGCCCGTGAGGCGCAGGAGCGCCCTCGGCGCCTATTCGGCGAGAGCCGCCAAAAACTGCAAAAAAGCCGGGTGACCCCGGCCCACTCTTTGCCGGCAGACCTGCGGGTCTGCCGTATTTTTTTATTGACATAAGCCCGTAAAATATATATAATAAAAATATAAGAAACTTCAATTCCAAGGAGACACACCGATTTATGGACAGCGGCCCATGGTCCCATCCGTATCTGATCCACCTGCTGAATCTGCTGCTGGCAGCGCTGCTCATCGCCCTGAACGGGGTGTTCGTGGCAGCCGAGTTTGCCTTTGTGCGGGTGCGCCCCACCAGGATCCATCAGCTGGACAGGGAGGGCTCCCTGAGGGCCCGGGTGGCCCGCTTCGGCATAGAGCATCTGGACGCCTATCTGTCCGTGTCGCAGCTGGGCATCACCCTTGCCAGCCTGGGCCTGGGCTGGCTGGGAGAGCCGGCTGTGTCTTCTCTCCTGAGGCCCGTGTTCCGGTTTTTCGGCATCACCTCCGGCGCCCGGTCCATCAGCGTGCTGGTGGGCTTTGCCCTCATCACCTTTTTGCACGTGGTGTTCGGCGAGCTGGCTCCCAAGACCATATCCATCCAGCGCTGCGAAAAGGTGGCGCTGGCTCTGGCCATACCCATGCGCCTGTTTTACATACTCTTTCTCCCCTTTGTGTTCCTGCTGAACGGCTCCGCCAATCTGGTGGTGCGGCTGGCGGGATTGTCCCGGCAGACCGACGAGGGCCACTCTCTGGAGGAGCTGCGGATGCTGGTGGAGGATTCGCTGCAGGAGGAGCCGGAGGCCGAGCCCGGGGAGGAGACCGGGGCGGACAAGGAGCAGAGCGAAAAGCAGATGCTCCGCAAGGTGTTCTACTTTGAGAAAAAGGACGCCCGGGACATCATGGTGCCCCGTCTGGACACCCACTGCCTGCAGATAGAGGCTTCGGATGAGGAAAATCTGAAGTTCATCGCCCGGACCAAGCACACCAGATATCCGGTGCTGGCAGAGGAAGACGGCAGGGTAAAGGGCATTCTGAACATCAAGGACCTGGTGGGGGCCGACAAGCCTCTGGCGGAGCTGCTGACGGAGCCCATGTACGTGTCGGAAAACATCAGCCTGGACAGGCTGCTGGACAAGATGCAGCACCAGAGCCAGCAGCTGGCTGTGGTGGTGGACGAATACGGCCTGTTTCAGGGCATAGTCAGCTCCGAGGACGTGGTGGAGGAGCTGGTGGGAGACCTGAAGGACGAATACGACGGGGACGAAGAGATCATGATCCACCATCCTGCCGAGGGCCTGTGGCACGTGTCCGGCAAGCTGTCCTTCACGGAGCTGGCGGAGCTGCTGTCCATCAGCTATCCCGCCGAAGAAAAGGACGTGGCCACGGTGGCCGGCTTTGTGCTGGAGCAAAAGGGGAGCATCCCTTCGCCGGGAGACGCCTTTGTATATGAAGACTACAGATTCTGCGTGACGGCCATGGACGGTCAGAGGATACTGAAGGTGACCGTGACCAGGCTGGACCGGAAAAAGGAGTAACGCATGCTGACGAAATACCTGGCGCTGTTATTGCTGCTGCTCACAGCCCTTCCTCTCTCGGCTCAGGTGGCCGTGTTTGAAGCAGGCCGCCCGGGCTGTACCCTGCGAATATGCGAGAACCCCGCCCCCGAGAACAGATGGGACGGCAATTATATACTTGAAAATACGCCGGAAGGCGCCTATGTCCGGCCCCTGGCCGCCCGGGACTATCTGTATTTTTCCCTGGAGCCGGAGCTGCGGCGGGCCGCCGGCAGCGAGCCCTGGCTGGTGATAGAGTGCGAGAGCGAATCCTTTGGCATGCTGAACCTGAGATACGTGTCCTCCGCCGACCGGTGGCAAAAGGCGGCGGCGGTGCGGCTGTCCCCTTATCTGGGACGGGACCATATATGCCTGCCCCTGCCGGACGCGGCCTTTGACGGCTCGGAAAACGGCGGGGCGGACTTCCGCCTGGAAGCCCCCTCCCTTCACGTCTATTCGGTGCAGGTCCACAGGGAAAAGCCGGCGGGCTATCCCGACGCCTACGGAGAAGAGCGCCTTGGGCAGATACTGGCCTCATTCGAAGGCCTGCCCCGGTCCCGGGCCGGGGAGGGCATGATGTACGTGCTGGGGGACAGCATCTACGACCTGGTGGTCCCTCCCTCCGAACGCTGGACCATACCCTTCGGCCACAATTCCGACCCTTCCACTGAGGCCATGCACCGGTCCTTCGGCGCCACCAGCCTGGAGAGCTACGTGACCTGGGAGCTGTGCGAGCCGGAAGCCCGGGACCGCTGGGAATGGGACAACTGGGACCGGCAGGTGGCGAACCTGCAGGAGAGGGGCCTGAAGCTGACTCCCTTTTTGATACTGGGCCCCGCCTATTCGGTGCCGGCCTGGTTCAGGGAGACGGAGGACCACGCGGGCTGCGTGTGCCTGGAGCACGGCGCGGAAAGCAAGATAGAGAGCCTGTGGAACCCCCGTCTCATGCCCTGGGTGGACAGATTCCTCTCGGCCTTTGCCGCCCGCTACAACGACCCGGCCAAGCTGGAGACGGTGCTCCTGGGCATACAGGGGGATTACGGCGAAGCCATATATCCGGTGACAGGGGGCTGGACCCAGATCATACCCGGGGAGTATCACTCCCACAACGGCTTCTGGTGCGGCGACCCTTACGCTCTGGCGGACTACAGAGCCTGGCTCAGGGAGCGCTTCGGCTCCCCGCAGGTCCTGGACCGCCGGTGGGGGACCTCCTTCGGGGACTTTGACAAGGTGGACTTTCCCGCCCGGGGCGAAGAGGTGGGCCGGTATATGCAGGCCCTTCCCAAGGCGGACAAATACGTGAAAAGGCAGTATCTGGACTTTATGGAGTGGTACCGGGGGTCCATGGGCAGGCTGGCAGACGAGTGGATGGGCATAGCCGAAAAATACTTTGACAGGGATATACCCATATACCTGTGCACCGGCGGCAACATGGAGCCTCAGCACGGCAGCGACTTTTCCCTCCAGTGCAAGATAGCCGCCAAACACCGCGGCGGCGTGAGGATCACCAACGAAGGCTCCGAATACAAGTGGAACAACTGTCTGGTGCGGCTCATAGACACGGCCTGCCGTTTCTACGGCGCCAAATTCGGCCACGAGCCCGCCACCGACGTGACTCCCGACGGCCTGACGGCCCGTATATACGGCGCCGCCTCCTCCGGGGCAGACCAGCTCCACGAATATGCCCGCAACGTGTTTTCCACAGCGGAGCGCACTGCCATACACAGAAAAAACATAGGCTTTCTGGAGCGCTATCCCGAGCCCGTGGTGCCGGTGGCCCTCTTTTATCCCCTGACGGGCATGACTCTGGACATAGCCCGGGAGTGGGGCCGCTTTACAAATTTTTCCGCCCGGCTGCGGGACGTCACGGACCACGACTTTGTGGACGAGCGGCTCATCCGGGACGGAGCCCTGAAAAAATACCGGGTGCTGGTGCTGCAGGGAGGCGATATGGCGGAGCCGGAGGACGCATTGAAGATGAGGCGTTTTGCGGAGGCCGGAGGCCGGGTGATCATAGTGGGGGACGACCCCATAGAGGACCCGGCGGGGACCGGCGAGTCCCGGCGGCTGCTCCTGGAGGGCCGCTGCGGCTCCGGCAGCATAGTCCGGGCCCGGGACCTCTATGAGACCCGCAGGCTCATCAGGGAATATCTGGAGAAGGACTATCCCATATACGACCTGGCAGACGACCAGGTCTTCGGAGCCCAGCCGGACAAAAACACCCTGCTGTTTCACAACGCTTCCGGCGAGTCCCGGGAGGCGCGGTACATCTGGAAGGGGAGAGAGCGCTCCGTCGTCATGGAGCCCCACAGCATCAAAAAGGTGGGATTATGATCAGGCTTTTCTTTTGTCTTTTGCTCGCCCTGTGCTCCGCGGGCCTTTTGGCGGAGCCGGCTGCCGTGTATGAGTGCGGCGGCGGGGCCAACAGTCTGTTTCTCATAACGAACGCCGACGGCAGATATGACGAAGCCCTGCTGGACGGCAGGCCCTGCGTCATGAACCGCAGCTTTGCGGACTATCTCTATTTTGCCTCGGATCCGAATATACGCAAGACCCTGACCGGCAGCCTGTGGATAGCGGTGCGGGGTTCCTCCGACGTGCCGGGGGAGATGAAGCTCAGATACAACTCCGCCTCGGAACCCTACACATACGCTCCGGGCCAAAGGCTTTTGTGCGGCGCGGAGGACACTCTGGTCTTTTATCTGCCGGACGCCGCCTTTGCAGGCAGCCAGAACGGAGGCGCTGACTTCCGTATAGAGACCTACCGATTCCGGCTCACAGGCATAGAGATATACAAAGAGGAGCCGCTGCTCGCCGTCCTCAGCCCGGAGCAGCGGCAGAAGGGCGTCATGGAATATATCGGCTCCCTGCCTCAGGCGTCCCTGCCGGCCTCGGACCCTATGGAGTTCGTAGTCTGCGGCGACGACGGCTTTGGCAGGCAGGCGAGAGAGCAGAGGCAAAAGGACCCGGCCTTCGGCACCAGCTTTGACGACGAAAGCTGCGCCATACTGAAAAAGCTGGGAGTGTCGTCGGTGCAGTGCTACGTGACCTTTGAAGGCCTTATGCCGAACAAGGAGGGGGTCTGGGAATGGGGCCCCTGGGACAGGGAACACGAGGTCCTGAAAAAACACGGCCTCCGCTACAGCCCTTTTCTTATACTCGGCCCCTCCTACGCCATGCCCGACTGGTACCGCAAGACCCCGGCCTTCAGGCCGGGGAAGTGCCTGGAGCACGGGGAGAGCAACCTCATCGACAATATATGGAATCCGGACACGCCGAAATACGTCGAGATGTTTCTCCGGGAATGCGCCGGGCATTATGACCACTCCTTTCTTCAGACGGTGCTCCTGGGCATCCAGGGGGATTTCGGCGAAGCCATACACCCTGTCATGGGGGGTCTGGCAGGCATAGAGCCGGGCAGCTATCACGGCCACAAGGGCTTTTGGTGCGGCGTGCCGGAGGCTCTGGAGGACTACAGGGCCTGGGTCAAACGCAAGTACAGCTATCTGCCTCTCGTCAACAAGGCCTGGGGCAAGGACTTCCGGACCTTCCGGGACGTGGATTTTCCCGCCCGCGGGGAGGCCCTGGAAGCGCTGGAAGCCAACATCAGGGACGCCTCGCCTCAGGCCAAAAGAGAGTATCTGGACTTTGTCACCTGGTACAGGGAGGCCATGAACGAATATGCGGAGATGTGGCTGAAGCTGGCGGCCAAATATTTTCCCGACGTGCCCGTTTATCTCTGCACGGGAGGAAACGGCGAGCCCCAGCACGGCAGCGACTTTTCGCTGAACGCAAAGCTTTGCGCCAAATACGGCGGGGGCATACGCCTTACCAACGAGGGCTCCGTGTATGTCCACAACAACCTGGCCACCCGCCTGCTGACCTCCGCGGCCGTTTTTTACGGCGCCAAATGCGGCAAGGAACCCTTCGGCAACGTGACCCCGGAGGGAGTGGCGGCCCGGATATACGGCTCCGTCACCTCCGGCGCCGCTCAGCACGAGGATTATTTCAGGAACCTGACGGACCACCCGGACAAATACGGCAGTGTGGCCCGGTACGCGGGGCTTTTGCGGCGGGAGACCATGAGGCCCATGCCGGTGGCGCTCTATTATCCCAATATAGCCTGCACCCTGGGGGAGGCCCCCTGGTGGCCGGATTATGAGAATATCCGCTATATGGTCAACTGCGA
>JAFZNQ010000101.1 GCA_017552965.1 Abditibacteriota bacterium
CAGTCAAAAGACGAATGATGAGTAATACGAAATAATAAGTAAAAAGGAATAAATGACGGGCTCGGCTCGGGGCCTTGTCCCGTGAGTAAGTCTTGTTTGAAAAACAGGATTTACTCACGAGACCAAACCTGTGAGCAGGTCAGAGTTTTTTGGCGGACACTATCCGGTAATCCCAATGGGGATTCACCTTGTCTCCGGGCTTGTCGGGTGTTTTCCCTGCGTTCTTGTCATAGAGAGCGACCTCTATTTCCCACACGGGACCCTTTACGCCCTTTTCTCTTTGACGGGCTATATCCCTTGTGGCTGTTTCCCAGCAGATATAGTCCACTTGCTCCTGATAATCTTCCTTGCTCTGTCCCGCATACATAGGGTATTTGGGATACCCGGGATGTATTTTCCTCGGAAAGATCTCTGCCTGAAGAAATCTTACGTCCCAGACAGAATCGTGCCTTTCCTCGTACCAATACTTATAGGGCTCATATCGAGCGCTGCGCTTTTGGTAATAGATATACTCCTTTACCTCAGCGTCAATGTCGAGGATATCGACCCATTTGTTTCTGGTGTAGATATTCTTCACCTTATTCCGGACGATATATACGCCGGCAGAGTCGCCCCTCTTCACATAAGCAAGATAATCAGGATCCTGCATCAGCTCCTTTTTATAGTTGTTTTGGGACTCGCCCTTGGATTTATCACTCATGATAAACTCCTCCTTTTTTTGATATACGGCTGTTGCCGGAGGGGCGGTCCCGCAGGGGGAAATCGTCAGATTTTCGGGATAAAAAAGGCATAGCCCCGAAGGGCTATGCTCATACGTACTTATTTTTTGCAGCAGCAGGGCTTCTCGAGGAAAGCCTTGGTCTTTTCGATGACGTTGGCGGCGGTGAAGCCGAATTCCTCTGCCAGCTTGCTGTAGGGAGCGGAAGCGCCAAAGTGATCGATACCGATGATGAGGCCCTTCTTGCCCACGTACTTGTACCAGCTGAAGGCGGTGCCCGCTTCTACTGCGATCTTCTTCAGGCCGCAGGGGATGACGGACTTCTTGTATTCCTCGGACTGCTCTTCGAAGAGCTCCATGGAAGGCATGGAGACCACTCTCACGCTGTGTCCCATATCCTTGAGAGCCTTGGCAGCGTCGATGGAGATGCCCACCTCGGAGCCGGAGGCTATGATGACAGCCTCGGCGTCGGGATCGTCATACACCACGTAGGCGCCCTTCAGAAGGCCCTTGGCCTTCAGAGGATCGTCGTTGACGGGCTTCAGGTTCTGCCGTGTAAGAGCCAGGCAGGTGGGTCCCTTCTTGTTCAGCATGGCTGCAGTCCAGGCGGCGGCAGCTTCGGCTGCGTCGGCAGGTCTGATGACGGTCAGGTTAGGCACTATCCTCATAGCGGCCAGCTGCTCGATGGGCTCGTGGGTGGGTCCGTCCTCGCCCACGAATATGGAGTCGTGAGTCAGGATGGATACTCTCTGGAGACCCATGAGAGCGGCCACTCTCAGAGCGGGCTTCATGTAGTCGGAAAACACCATGAAGGTGGCGTCGTAGGGTATCACGGAGCCGTAGGCAGCCATACCGTTGCAGATGGCGGTCATAGCCAGCTCGCGGACGCCAAAGTGTATGTTCTTGCCGGTGTAGTCGTCGGCGGAAAAGTCGCCGCCGCCCTTGATGTCCGACTTGTTGCTGGGAGCCAGGTCGGCGGAGCCGCCCCAGACGGCGGGCACCAGCTTGCTGACTACCTGCAGAGCGTTGCCGGAGGAAGCGCGGGAAGCGATGGGCTTTTCGGTGTCGGTGGCGGCGATGATCTGCTCAAAGAGATCCTCGGGCACGTCCTTGTTGAGCATGGAGTTCAGGAGAGCGGCAGCCTCGGGATACTTGGAGCAGTATTCGTCGAACATGGCCTTCCAGGCCGCGTATTTGTCGGAATTGGCAGCCTTGACTCCGTCAAAGTATTCCTTGACCTTGTCGGGGACCACGAAGCACTTCTCGGGATCAAAGCCAAAGCCTTCCTTGGCAGCCTTGGCTTCGTCGGCGCCCAGAGGCTCGCCGTGGGCCTTGGCAGTGCCCTGCTTGTTGGGGGCGCCCTTGCCTATGATGGTCTTGGCGATGATGAGGCTGGGCTTGGTGTTCTTCTGAGCCTTGGCTATGGCGGAGGAGATCTCGTCATAGTTGTGGCCGTCTATGTTCTGGATGTCCCAGCCGTAGGCGGCAAAGCGGCCCGCCACGTCTTCCTTGAAGGCTATGTCGGTGTCGCCCTCGATGGAGATGCCGTTGTCATCGTATATCATGATCAGGTTGTCCAGCTCCAGAGTGCCGGCCAGGGAGCAGGCCTCGTGGCTGATGCCTTCCATGAGGTCGCCGTCGCCGCACATCACGTAAACCTTGTGGCTGATGACGTCATAGCCGGGCTTGTTGGCCAGGGCGGCCAGTCTCTTTTCGGCCATGGCCATACCCACGGCGTTGGCGATGCCCTGTCCCAGAGGGCCGGTGGTGGTCTCCACGCCCAGGTCCGGGTCGTATTCGGGATGACCGGCGCACTTGGAGCCCCACTGTCTGAAGCTGGCGAGGTCGTCTATGGAATAATCAAAGCCGGCCAGATAGAGACAGCTGTAGAGCAGCATGGAGCCGTGTCCTCCGGAGAGCACGAAGCGGTCCCGGTTGATCCAGCGGGGATTCTTACTGTCATAATTCATCACCTTTCCGTAGAGGGTAAAGGCGACGTCAGCCATGCCCAAGGGCAGACCGGGATGGCCGGACTTGGCTTTTTCAATACCGTCAATAGCCAGACATCTGATAGTATCGGACGCCAGCTTGTCTATGCATTTGCAGCAACCCATATTTATTCTCCGTATGATTTGATAACAATTATATTATGACATATTTACAGACACAATTCAATCCTGCATGCCCCGGCGCACAATGGCTTCCGCGGCGGGGATATCCTCGGGACGCCCCATGTCGCACCATTCGCCCTCTATGCAGTAGGCGGCTATCTTTTTGCCGTCAGCTATGATGTCGGTGATGGCGGAGGGCAGCTCGTATTCGCCCCGGACCGAGGGAGTGATCTTTTTGCAGTAGTCAAATATCTCGTTCTTGAAGCAAAAGATACCCGCGCTGTTCCAGTGGCTGGGCACGGTGCCCTTGGGGGGCTTTTCGATCATCTTGGTGACCAGCTTGTCCTCGCCGAACATAATGGCGCTGCCCTGCCAGGGGTCTTCCACCCAGTTCAGGACCTCCACGGCCAGGAGATCGGGAGATTCGTTGAACTGCTTCACAGCGTCCTTGTACACCTTGCGCTCGGTGACGCAGTCGCCGTAGCACATCAGGATGTCTTCGCCGGCTACCAGCTTTTCACTCAAAAGGAGAGCTATACCCGTGCCGTAGCGGTCGTCCTGGACCACGTAGTCGATGTGTATGCCCAATTTGGAGCCGTCGCCAAAGTATTCCTCGACCTTCTCGGCCAGATACTTGGTGACCAGCACAAAATCGGTGATACCCGCATCCATACAGCATCTGATGACGTATTCCACCAGAGGTATGCCTGCTACCTTGATCATAGGCTTGGGGCAGTTGTCCGTGAGGGCGCCCAGGCGGGTGCCTCTTCCGGCTGCCAGAATCACAGCTTTCACTTAGCTTTTTCCTCCGCGCTTTCTTTTATTATCTCGGGAGCCGCCGCGCCGTTGACGGCGTCCTCCGTGATGGTAATCCTGGTGATATCGGGATCGGACGGAGTGTCAAACATCACGTCCAGCATCACCTTTTCCAGTATGGACCTGAGGGCTCTGGCGCCTGTCTTGCGGCGGATGGCCTCGTCTGCCACCGCCCTCAGGGCGCCGTCTGTGAAGCGCAGGTCCACTCCGTCCATAGCCATGAGGGCCTTGTATTGCTTGACTATGGAATTTTTGGGCTCGGTGAGTATCCTGACAAAGGCATCCTGAGACAGAGGGTCCAGACTGCTGATGACCGGCAGACGGCCTATGAGCTCGGGCAGCAGCCCGAAGTGCACCAGGTCGTCGGGCACCACGTGGGTCATGATCTCAGAGTAGTCGTCGTCGTTCTTGCCTATGTTGTCGGAATTGAAGCCCATGACGTTCTGATGCAGGCGTCTGCGGATCACGTCCTCGATGCCCACAAAGGCTCCGCCGCATATAAACAGGATGTTGGCCGTGTTGATGGGGATAAACTCCTGCATGGGGTGCTTGCGTCCGCCCTGAGGAGGCACGTTGGCCACGGTGCCCTCCAGTATCTTCAGCAGAGCCTGCTGCACGCCCTCGCCGGACACGTCCCGGGTGATGGAAGTATTTTCGTCCTTGCGGGATATCTTGTCTATCTCGTCGATATATATGATGCCCCGCTCGGCCCTTTTGATCACGTTGTTGATGTTGCCGCCGTCATCCGCCGCCTGCAGCAGCCTGAGGAGGATGTTTTCCACGTCCTCGCCCACGTAGCCCGCCTGAGTAAGGGTGGTGGCGTCGGCTATGGCAAAGGGCACGTTCAGGGCTTTGGCCAGACACTCGGCAAAGAGGGTCTTGCCGCTGCCGGTGGGTCCTATGAGCAGCACGTTGGACTTCTTGATCTCCACGTCGGTCTTCTTGCGCTTGCTCAGAGACAGGATGCGCTTGTAGTGGTTGTACACGGCTACGCTCAGTATCCGCTTGGTGGCTTCCTGCCCCACCACGTGCTCGTCCAGAGCGGCGTATATCTGTGAAGGCAGTATGAGAGTGTCATCGTTGGCATCGGGCACCGTGTCGTCGGGAATAGGCTTGCCCTGGAGAGCAGCCTCCACCTGAGGAGTGGAAAAAGGCCCGTGCACGTGAGTCTGAAACTCGCCGTAGCAGTCCTCGCACCAGATCTCACCCTGCACAAAAAAGAAAGAGCCTATCTCCTTGGGGGTGGCGCCGCAAAGGGCGCATTCAAATTTGGGCTTTCTGGGCATCAGGCTTCCTTCTTTCCGGTGATGATATTGTCGATGAGTCCGTATTCCTTTGCCTCTTCGGGAGACATGAAGAAGTCGCGGTCTATGTCCTTCATTACCTGCTTCACGGACTTGCCGGAGTTCCCTGCCAGGATGCCGGCCAGCACTTCTCTGTAGCGCAGCACCTCTCTGGCCTGGATATCTATATCCGAGGGGGTGCCCTCAAAGCCGGCGGAGCCCTGGTGGATCATGATCCTGGAGTTGGGCAGAGCGGAACGCTTGCCTCTGGCTCCGGAGCTCAGGAGCACGGCGCCCATGCTCATGCTGCTGCCCACGCAGATGGTGGACACGTCGCACTTGATGAGCTGCATGGTGTCATATATGGCCAGCCCGCTGATGACGGAGCCGCCGGGGCTGTTGATATATATCTCTATATCCCGGTCGGGATCTTCCTTTTCCAAAAACAGCATCTGGGCGATGACGGCGTTGGCCATCTCGTCGAATATCTCTCCCGACAGCATGATGATCCTGTCCTTCAGGAGACGGGAATATATATCATAGGACCTTTCGCCCTGCCCTGTCTGCTCTATGACATAGGGAACGTTGTACATAGGTAAATACTCCTTTTTATCGTCATATATATTATAACACAAGGGCGCCGGTTTATGCAAAAGCGGCGGCGCCCCGGCAAAAAACGAGGGGATCCCCCGCTGTCGCGGCCGGATCCCCGTCCCATATGCTTGCTAAGCCTGCTCTTCTGCGGCCTTGTCGTCCTCCGCCTTGTCTCCCTCGGCTGCCGCAGCGGCGGCTTCCTCGGCGGCCTTTTCGGCCTGATAGGCGTCCCAGTCCTTCTCGGTGACCACGGCGTTGTCGGAGAGGAATCTGACGAACTTTTCGTTCACCAGCTCGTCCTTGATCATGTTGAGCATGAACTCGTTCTTGTCGCACATCTCCTTGAAGGCCTCAAAGGTGGACTTGCGCTCCTCGGCCTTCTTGCCGATGGCCTCGTTGATCTCTTCCTCGGTGGGCTCCAGCTTCTCGGTCTCCACTATCCTGCCGGCGGCGAGAGAACGCTTCAGATTGACGTCCTCGGTGTTCTTGAACTCCTCGTACATCATCTCGGGGGTGAGCTGATACATCTTCATGTAGTCGTCCACCTTCATGTTCTGCTGCTTGAGATAGTCGCTGAAGCCTCTGAAGCGCTGCTCGATGCGGGGCTCCAGCATGGCCTCGGGATATTCTATGGACGCATTCTCCACCACCTTGTCTATGAGGGCGGTGTGGAACATGTTCTCGAACTGGCTGTCCAGCTGCTTCTGCATGTTGGTCCGCATGAGCTCCTTCATCTTGTCCACGGTGTCGGGCTTTTCGTCAAAGGGAGCGTCCTTGAAGGTCTCGGCCACCCATTCGTCGGTGACTTCGGGCTTGTTGGTGTGATACACGGTCTTGATGCGGATGTCAAAGGTACCGGTGGTGCCTGCCAGCTCCTTGTTGTAGTAGTCCTCGTCAAAGGAGAGCACTGCTCCGTCCCTGGTGTCGCCTATCTCCATGCCCTTCAGCACTTCGTCATTGGCAGGTATCTTGCCGTCGGTGACAAAGCTCTCGGTGGAGTTTTTGGTCTCGTCCTCTTTGTTGAGGAACTCCACGAACACGGTGTCGTCCTCGGCTATGGGTCTGTCCAGCACGGGCTCCACCCGGGTCTGACGGGCTACCAGATTGTCTATCTCGCTCTGCACCTCGTCGTCGGTGACGGTCTTGGTGTATCTGTCCACCTCCAGGCCCTTGTAGGCTCCCAGCTCCACCACGGGCTCGCCGGGAACGCTGAACTTGATGGTGATGATGCCGGCAGAGGCAATATCGGAGGATTCCACGTCATAACTCACCTGAGCGTAGGGCTCCTTTTCAAAGAGAGCCTTGACGGCGTCAAAGTTGTCCTTGACAAAATGCTCTGCCGCCATGCCGGGAACGGGATCCTGATCCACTGCGTAGATCTTTTCCAGGAGAGCTCTGGGAGCCTTGCCCTTGCGGAAGCCGTCCAGCCGGATCTCCTTGCTGATGTCCTTATATGCGGCGTTGAGAGCCTTGTCAAACTCGCTCTTTTCGATCTCTACCTCATAGACTGTCATACAGGCGTTGACCTGCTCGGTATTTATTACTTTCATATATATCCTCTCGATGAGACTTTTTCGCAAAAATAAAGGATATGGAAAAGGCTCCATATCCTTTGGTGGAGCGGGAGACGGGACTTGAACCCGCGACATCCACCTTGGCAAGGTGGCGCTCTACCACTGAGCTACTCCCGCATACTTGGTGGGCGAAGAGAGAGTCGAACTCTCACACCGTAAGGTACTAGTTCCTAAAACTAGCGTGTCTGCCATTCCACCACTCGCCCTAAAGGGTGGTTGGTACACGATCGGGGACTCGAACCCCGGACCAATAGATTAAGAGTCTACTGCTCTACCAACTGAGCTAATCGTGCATACCCCAGCCGACATACTTATTGTAACAAAAACAAGAGAGTTTGTCAAGGAGTTTGATGTGATTGTCCAATAAGCAAAGCGCTTTTCACAAGAGCCGCGGCTCTCCGGCATAACTTATTATAGCAAAAGACCGCCGGGCTTGTCAAGCCTTGGCCCGAAAAAACTTTCGGCCGGTTCCAGACCGCCTGCGCCAACGCGCCGGCAAATATTATTATACCTCTTTCCGAAGGGCTTGTCAACACCCGCAGGGCATTTTTTACCCGAAAAATGACCTTGTTCTATGGCGAATGGCCCCGGAGCCTTTCCCCGGCGCCAAAAAGCCCCGCCGGAGCGGGGCTGTCGGAGCGTATTCATCGGCCGGCAGCAGTCGCCGGCCTGTCTTCTATTTCATGGGGATCAGCAGATCCGAGATGATGGAGAGGTGCGGAGCGTCGGAGTCTGCGGTGTAGCAGCTGCGGAGGTAAAAGCCGATCTGAGGGGCCACCCAGCGATACACGGTCTTGCCCTTCTCGGTCTCATATCTCACCAGCCAGGTGTCCAGCTTTCTGTCGTCGGCAGAAGAGATCTTGGCTGTCTTTTCCACAATGCAGGCGTATTTGACTCCCGCAGGGGAGACGAATTCCCACTTGCGGCCCTTCTTCAGCTTGCCGGGCAAAAATTCCAGAGGTCTCTGGTACCACCTGGGCTCGCCCAGAGCAGCCTTGTCATAGATGACTCCGCAGGTGGGGTCCATGACGTCGGCGGCAGGAATGTTGTCGGCGTAAAAATACAGGGTGCCGTCGTTTTTCTGCAAGAACCATACGTCAAAGGATCTGAACTCTCCGGACTTGCCGTCGGCGGTCATGGGAGCCTGCTTGCGTATCATGCGGGTCACCTCCACTCCCTCGGGAGACGTCTTCTTCGTGTTGGTGACAGTGTAGATGTCGCAGGCCTTGTAGCTGCCCGCGTCATCGCAGATGATATTGGTCCAGGAGTCGCCGTTTTCCAGGAGCTTCACCTTGTCCGAGGACAGACCCAGGGATTTGGCTATGGGGTCAAACAGGCTGGACAGGGCGCTGTCAATGGGCCTGTCTATGACGCTCAGGCCAAAGACGGCTCCGCTCAGGGTACACACCGCAAGGACGGCCAGGACTGCGCGCAATGATCTCTTCATATAATCCTCCTATTTGTCTCAGAGCTTGTGCTCTATGTTGTCTCTGAATATCACCGTGCCGGAAGGCTTGTTGGGATTCTTGATGCTGTAGCCGCCGGGCCAGTAGTCTATGATGTTGTCATGGATGATCAGCTTGTCGGCCCCCTTCTCCACCCAGAGGCCGCCCTTGCCCAGGAGATGGCTGTCGGACATATTGAAGTTGTAGGCGTTGGCGCCCAGCTTCACGCAGGGGTCTCCCTCCGCGACCTGCAGGCCGTTGACGGACAGACGGGTCCAGGGGTGGTTGGCGCCGGGATTGTAATACAAGCCCTCGATGGACCCGCCCACTCCCCTCACCTGAGTGTTGGTGACCGTAGCGTTGTAATGAAGGGCCTGAGGGGAAATGTCTATACCTCTTCCGCCGGCGTTGATGAGCACCTGACAGCCGTCCATGACCACTCCGCAGGAGCCTCCCTGAAAGACGTAGCCGTTCTTCACGTGCTCGCACCAGCAGTTGCTGATCATATGGGGCAGACAGCCGGTGACGGCCTTGTTGCCCTCTCCGTCGGTGAAATGCTCCCGCTGCTGGAAAAAGGTCTTGGCCAGTATGACGAAGCAGTGGTCCATCATCACCCCGTCCACGTTGCCAAAGTCAAAGCACACCCGGTTCTTGGCATAAAAGGCGTCACCCGACACAGAGCTGCCCCCCACGAACCAGTGTATGTTTTCAAACTTGTTGATATCCTTGGCGCCGGATATGACTATGCCTCTGTAATGGCTCCAGCCGCCTATGTCTCTGAACAGACCGCCGCCGGCGTTGGTCTCCACCCCCTCGGGAGTGGAGATGCAGGTCCAGCTGCCGTCAAAGGCCACGTCCACCACCTCGGGGTTGATGCCCGTCAGCAGCAAAGTGGGCTCCGCCTTGTGGGGCTTCACGGTCTCCTGATTGTTGGGATACGTAAACAGCATGCCCTCCACCCGCACGGCGTGGCCAAAGGTAAAGGGGACGAAGTCGTGCCTCTTGATAATGATGGTGGTGTTCTTTCTGCCGTCTCCCTTCAGCACAGTGCCGATAGTCAGCTGCACGGGCTTGTCTATGAGATATTTGCCGGCCGGCACAGTCACCAGACGGGTGTTGTCCCCCTCTTCCGCAGCCGCCAGGACGGCCGCGTTGAAGGCGTCGGAAGCGTCGGCAGAGCCGTCAGGCAGGGCGCCGAAATCGGTGACGCTCACACCGTAGCACAGAGCAGCGCAAAATATGAGCGCAGCGCAGAACAGTATTCGTATTATCATATCACTCCTTCGGGGCGGCATATCAGCCGACCACCACGTTCTTGGTGCCCCGTTTGCCTACGTACATATTCTCGTCGGCCAGCAAAAACACCTCGCTCAGGGACATCCCTTCCTTATAGGCCGCCAATCCGGCGGTGACCGTCACCTTTACGGGAGGCTCTCCCTCCACCAGCTGCATCTCGGCGTCCTCTATCTCCCGGCGTATATGCTCGCATCTCGCCATCAGCTCCTCCTTAGAGCCGGAGGAGAGTATCAGCATCTCTTCGCCGCCCCAGCGGAACGCCAGCTCGCCTTCCCCGCAATTGATCCTGATGATGCCCGCCACAGTCTTCAGCACATAGTCGCCGCTCTTGTGGGTGTAGGTATCATTGATCTGCTTGAAGTTGTCTATGTCTATGACGGCCATGGACAGGCTCGCGCCGTGGCTCACGGCGTTGTCATAATATTTCTTTTGATACAGGTCCATGCGGCGCCGGTTCAGCAGGCCGGTCAGGGGATCCTTTTCCACCGCCTCCTCCAGAGCTCTCACCAGCATCTTGTTGCCCAGATAGGCCAGCACGTGGAGCAGCAGGAAGGTCAGCAGGATGCACACCACCCTCAGAGCCACGCTGACTATAAAGTCGGCTTCCTGGGCGGGATACAGCAGCACTCTGTTGTGCATAAAGGATACGACGATAGACGCCGCCATCAGGGTGCACAAAAAGTCCATGACCCTGTAGTCAAAGAACAGCAAGGTCAGCAGCACGTAATAAGGGGTAAAGCCCCACAGCTCCCTGCTGGGGAAGGAGTAGGCTATATAGTTCCAGTGGAGGCACAGCAGCAGGCACAAGATCAGCTTGGTGGTCCTCAGAAAGGCAGTGGGATAGGCGCCGGCGGCGCGTTTGGCCCGCCAGGACCGGGACGCGCATCCGGCCAGGATCACCAGCAGGATGTCAAACGCATCCAGCAGCAGCACACGGCCAAAGGAGATGTGGGCCAGATTGCCGGCAAAATACTCGGAGGTATAGAATATCCCCGAGCACAGCATCCCTACGGCTGCCAGATTGAGTATGTAGCCGTATATTTTGTCGGTATAGACGTCAAAAGCGTCCGAGTCATGACTGTTGTCGTGATGTATCTGTTGAGTCCTCATACCGGGATCATAGGTCCTTTGTCATGTTCGCTGTATTGATCTTGTGGGCCAGATAGCCCGCTCCGAATCCGTTGTCTATGTTCACCACGCACAGCCCTGCGGCGCAGCTGTTGAGCATGGTGATGAGGGCCGACACTCCTCCGAAGGAGACTCCGTAGCCCACGCTCACGGGTAGGGCTATGACGGGGCACTCCACCAGTCCCGCCACCGCTCCGGGAAGAGCGCCTTCCATGCCGGCGGCGGCCACTATACACGAAGAGCCCCTTATCTCCGGCAGCACTGCCAGCAGGCGGTGCAGACCGGCGATCCCCACGTCAAAGAAGGTCCTGACCTCGCTGCCCAGCAGGCTGCACACCAGCGCGGCCTCTTTGGCCACGGGGATGTCCGCCGTGCCTGCGGAGAGGACGGACACCCGGCCCCCCGGGACCCGGGGAGCGGAGCCCCGCCACACCAGCCGGGCCTCCGGAGAATACTCATGCTCCGGCAGCCGGTCCCTGATGCGGACATAGACCTCTTCGGAAAGGCGGGTGCCTATCACCAGCTTTTCCGTGTCGGCCAGACGAGCAAAAATGGCGGCGATATGCTCGTCGCTCTTGCCCTGGCAGAAAATCACCTCGGGCACGCCGGTCCTCAGAGCCCTGTGGTGGTCCAGACGGGCAAAGCCCAGATCCTCATAGTCTATATTGCCCAGAGTCTCCAGAGCTTCGTCCCGGGACACCCGGCCGCTGATGATGCCGTCTATGATGTCCGAGAGCTTCTCTCTGTCCACTATTTGTCTCTCAGCACCGTCACCAGCTTACAGGCGATGGGGTTGGCGCCGGCCGAGGATACGAATTCCTCGGTGCGGAATCTCCACACGTCGCCGGGCAGCATGAAGTCTATCTTGTTGTAGATGTTCTCTGCCAGATACAGTTGCCCTCTCAGCTTGTAATAGATGTTCCAGACAATAGTCACGTTGCGCAGTATGTCGCTGCCTCTGTTTTCCAGCAGGCCGTCTATGTGATATCTGGAATTCTTCACCAGTATCAGCACGTTGGAGGCGTTCAGCTCTCCGTCGTCATACACGTTGTCCACCCGGCGCTGCTCTTCGTCATACATCAGCACCATGATGCCGTTGGCGTCCTTTTCGATCTCCGGGGCCTGGGGCTCGGCGGTCTCCTCCACGGCAGCTTCCTGCGGGGTCATCTCATTCATTTCGTCCATAGCTCTCTCCTACAATCGAATGTCTATTATAGCGGAGACGCCCACGCCTTCCACGCGGGAGGCTCCCTTTACGCTCTTTTTGTCCACGGGCACCAGGCCTCTCATTCTCAGAGGGGTGCCAAAGGTCTTGTTGCTCTCCAGCTGGACCACGGCCTTCACCTTGTCCACCCGTTCCTTGTCGCCGGTCACCTGGGCCATACCGATCTCCTTGCCGTCGCCCAGGCTGAGGATGATCACCACCTTGGTGGCGGATTTGGTATCCAGCTGATTCTCGTTCAGCAGGTGATTGAGAAAGCTGTTGATCTGCCCTCCGTAGCTGTCCACCAGCACGCCCACGGCTATGCCCCCCAGCAGCGACCCCAGATTGAAGCCGGCGCACAGGGACGCCGCCGCCACGGATATGAAGAGCGACAGACAAACGACCGATGCGATGATCCTTTTTTTCATATACGTCTCCTTTGGGCAACCGCTCAGGACAGCAGCGCCAGTCTTTCCAGGAGCTTTGCCTTTTTGTCGGTGAGCTCGCTGACCAGAGCCTTTTGCTTGTCTATGACCTCCTGAGGGGCCTTGGCCAAAAAGCCCTGATTGGACAGCTTGCCCTGACTCCTGGCCAGGTCCTTCTCGATAGAGGCCAGCTCTTTGGTGATCTTGTCCTTTTCCTTGCCGCTGTCCCTGAGACCCTGAGGGTCTATATACACGTCCACACCCGGGAGATGGGTCCCGGCATAGGCTGCCTTTTCCTCCGGTGTGACGGTCTCCGGGGTATCCAGGCTCTCCAGCCTGCCCAGGAACATGATCTTGTCCTTCATGGAGCTCAGGTCCTTCCCGGTGACTATCACGGCTTTGGCGGGCTTGCCGCCGGGGATATCCAGCTGCAGCCGCATGCTCCGGATGGCGCCCACTATGGCCATCAGCAGCTCGGTCTCCTGCTCCGCTTCCTCAAATATGCGGCTGTCATCCGCCTGAGGATAGGGCTGCAGCATGATGCTGGCGCCCTCCTCGGAGCTCAGGTGCTGCCATATCTCCTCTGTGATAAAGGGCATCACGGGATGCAGCAGTCTCAGAGAGGCCTCCAGCACGTAGCCCAGAGTCCATCTGACCACGTCGCCGTCCTCTCCCCTGAGCCTGTCCTTGCTCAGCTCTATATACCAGTCGCAGTAGTCGTTCCAGATGAAGTCGTGGATGGCCTTGGCAGCGTCGTCCATATCGTAGGTGGAGAGGGAGCTGTTGGCAGTCCGGGCAGTCTTCTGGAGCTTGGAGATGATCCACTTGTCCTCGGCGGACAGCCGGTCCTTCACCAGAGGCCAGTCCTCCGCCCTGAAGCCGTCTATGTTCATGAGCACGAAGCGGCTGGCGTTCCATATCTTGTTGCAGAAGCGGCTGACTATCTCCACTCTCTTGTCGGAAAATCTGATGTCCTGGGTCTTGCCGGCCTGGGAAATGAGCGAATACCTCAGGGCGTCGGCGCCGTAAAGGTCTATCATCTCCAGAGGGTCCACTCCGGTGCCCAGGCTCTTGGACATACGCCTGCCCTTTTCGTCCTGGACCGTGGCGTAGATATACACGTCCCTGAAGGGCACGTCGCCCATATATTCCAGGGAGGAAAAGATCATGCGGGCCACCCACAGATTGATGATGTCCCTGGCGGTGATGAGCACGTCGGTGGGGAAGAAATACCGCAGCTCTTCGGTCATTTCCGGCCAGCCCAGCGTGGCAAAGGGCCAGAGAGCCGAGGAGAACCAGGTATCCAGCACGTCGGTCTCCTGCTCCACGGGGCCGCCGCAGTCGGGGCAGGCGTCCACGGGAGTCTTGCTGGCGATGAAGCGGCCGCAGGCCGAGCACTTGTACACGGGGATCCTGTGGCCCCACCAGAGCTGACGGCTGATGCACCAGTCTCTCACGTTTTCCAGCCATTCTATATAGCCCTTTTCATAGCGCTTGGGCCAGAAGGTGATCCGGCCGGACTTCACAGCCTCTATGGCGGGGGCGGCCAGCTCCTTCATCCTGCAGAACCACTGCTCGCTCAGCAGAGGCTCGATAGTGGTGCCGCAGCGCTGGCAGGTGCCCACCTGATGGGTGTAGTCCTCTATCTTGTCCATGAGCCCCAGGGCCTGCAGGTCGGCCACTATGGCCTCTCTGGCCTCGTAGCGGTCCATGCCCGCGTATTTGCCGCACACGTCGGTCATCCTGCCGTCGGGGGCTATGACGGTGATCTGGGGCAGATTGTGCCTGAGGCCCAGCTCAAAGTCGTTGGGGTCGTGGGCGGGGGTGATCTTCACGCAGCCCGTCCCGAATTCCATATCCACGTAGTCGTCCGCCACGATGGGTATCACCCGGTCCATCAGGGGCAGGATCAGATTCTTGCCCACCAGATCCTTGTAGCGCTCGTCATGGGAGTTGACTGCCACAGCCGTATCGCCCAGCATGGTCTCGGGGCGGGTGGTGGCTATGGTCACGAAGCCGGAGCCGTCCTCCAGAGGATATCTGTAATGCCAGAAATGCCCGGCCTGCTCCTCGTATTCCACCTCCAGGTCGGATATGGCGGAGGCGCAGCGGGGGCACCAGTTGATGACTCTGGCTCCCTTGTAGATATAGCCCTTGTCGAACAGGCGGACAAAGGTCTCCAGCACCGCGTCTGCGTAGCCCTTGTCCATGGTGAAGCGCTCTCTCTCCCAGTCAAAGGAAAAGCCCAGCTTTTTGAACTGGCGTATGATCTGCCCGCCGTATTCGTTCTTCCACTCCCAGGTCTTCTCCAAAAAGGCCTCTCTGCCTATGGCCAGCCTGTCGATGCCTTCCCTGGCCAGCTTGTCCGCCACCTTTTTCTGGGTGGCTATGCCGGCGTGGTCCGTGCCGGGCAGACACAGGGTGTTGTAGCCCTGCATACGCTTCCAGCGGATCAGCACGTCGTGTATGGAATAGCACAGAGCGTGGCCTATGTGGAGACTGCCTGTCACGTTGGGAGGCGGGATGGTGATGGAATAACGGGGCCTCGAAGGATCGGGCTCGGCGTGAAAGTATCCGGCCTCGGTCCAGCGGGCGTACCACTTGTCCTCCACTCCCCGTGGGTCATAGGTCTTGGGCAAATTATCTGTCTGCATTTATCACTCCGTTGGTATTTTGTTTTTTCATTATCAGGCACACCCATTCCTTCAGGGCGCGCTCCTCCGTCAGCTCAAAGCCTCTCTGTTCCAGGGCTTCCCGCACTTCCTGCGAGCGGGTATTGATGATACCCGAGGCCACCAGTATGCCTCCGGGCCGGGTGGCCGCCGCCAGCGAATCCGCCATATAGAGGATCACCTTGGCTATGATGTTGGCCAGGGTCAGGTCCGCCGGGACCGGGATATGGTCGGCGTTGAAGGCCCTCTGCAGGGAAGCCTCTACGCCCAGCCGGCGGAAATTGGCCTCCGCGGTCTCCACCGCCACCGAATCGCAGTCAAAGGCGTATATATCTCCGGCCCCCAGCCGGTCTGCCGCTATGGACAGTATGCCTGAGCCGGTGCCCGCGTCTATCACCGTGTCCCCGGGCTTCAAGTAGTCCTCCAGGGCGCCCAGACACAGAGCCGTGGTGGGATGCTGTCCGGTGCCGAAGGCCATGCCGGGATCCAGCTCCAGCACTATCTCGCCGTCTGCGGGGTCGTAGTCCTCCCAGCCCGGCTTGATGACGAACCGGCCCAGCCTGAAGGGCTTGTAATACTTTTTCCAGCTGTCGGCCCAGTTTTCTTCCTCTATGAGCTCGGTGGTGAGCTCGGCGGAGGGCAGAGCGATGCCCAGCAGCTCAAAGGCCTTCACATGGGCTTCCAGCTTCCGCAGCTTGTCCGGATACTGGTCGTCGCAGCGTATGTAGGCGGTCAGGGTCACGGTGGCAAAGCCGTCGCCCTTGTTCACCTCCTCCAGCACGCCGCCAATGCCCGCCTCAGCGAACACCCGGGACAGGGCGTTCACGTATTCTCTGGAGGTATTGATGGAGACTCTGGCCCACTTCATTTCTTTTTGCGGCCCCCTCTCTTCTTGCCGAAGAGCTTGTCGGTGATGGTGTCCTTGTGAGGAGCGGGCTCAAGGGTCTCGCCCATGGCCTGCGAATAGGCCAGCAGGGCCTCCCGCTGCTCTGCGGAAAGGCTCCGGGGCACAGCGACTCCCACTCTCACGAACATGGAGCCTCTTATGCCCGTTCTCAGCTGGGGCATGCCCTGCCCCTTCATCTCATACACCTGTCCGGGCTGGGTGCCCGGCTTGATCTCCAGCTCCGCGTCCTCGCCGTAGATGGTGGGCACGGGTATTTTGGTCCCCAGAGCAGCCGCCGCAAAGGACACCTCGGTCTCCATATAGAGGTCCTGGCCTCTGCGGACGAAATCCGGGTCCTCCTCCAGCCGCACCGCCACGTAGAGATCGCCGGCGGGGCCTCCGTTGAGGCCGTCGTCGCCGGCGCCGGCTATGCGCATGCGCTGATCGTCGTCAATGCCGGCGGGGATAGTCACTGTCTTGCGCTCGGTCCTGCGCACCCTCTTGTGTCCGTGACAGGTCTTGCATGGATCCGTGATCACGGCGCCCTCGCCGCCGCAGTTCTGACAGGTGGTCACCTGCACGGTGGTGCCGAAGATGCTGTTCACGGTCCGGCGCACCTGCCCGGTGCCGTGACACACGGGACATTCCGCCGGGGCAGCGCCGTTCTCGGAGCCGGTGCCCTTGCAGCTGTCGCAGGTGACGCTGCGGGGATACTCTATCTCTCTCTCGCAGCCCGTGGCTGCCTCCTGCAGAGAGATCCGCACCTGCAGCTCCTGATCGGCCCCCTGCAGGGGACCCGTGCGGCGGGACCTGCGGGCGCCTCCTCCGAAGATATCTCCAAAGCCAAAGTTGCCGAAGAGGTCGCCCAGATCGCCTTCAAAGGTAAAGCCGCCGGCTCCGCCGCCCTGAGGTCCGCCCTCCAGACCGGCTTCGCCGTAGCGATCGTAGATGCTGCGCTGTCTGTCGTCCGTCAGCACCTCGTGGGCCTTGTTTATCTGCTTGAATTTCTCCTCGGCGCCTTCCTCGTGATTGATGTCGGGATGGTATTTGCGGGCCATCCTGCGGAAGGCCTTTTTGATATCGTCCTTGGTAGCGTCCCTGGACACGCCCAGGAGCTCGTAATAATCCTGATTGTCTGCCATGATCCCATGTTATCGATGCGTAATATTCATAATATATTATACCAAAATACGGCCTGCAAGTCAAAGAAAGACCCTCTCCTCCGGACACAAAAAAAGAGCAGAGCTCAGGCTCTGCTCCCTTGTTTTTGCCTATCAGAACAGGTCGGTAAAGCTGGTCTCCTCTTCGGCGCCCGCATCTTCCTGCTCTTCCGTGTCCTGGGACTGCTCCAGGTATTCGCTGTCGGAGCCTTCCTTGGCTTCCGCTTCGTATTCGCCCTCGGCTCCTTCCTGCCGCTTGGTCTCTTCGGTCTCTTCGGTCTCCTCGTTCCTGGCTATGTCCTCCAGGACCTGGGTATCGATCTCATCTATATCGGGAGTCTCGCCGAACACTTCGCCCGCCGCTATCTCCTCAAAGGCAATGGTGAGAGGATTGGTGGACTCGGTCTCTATGAGGGGCTTCATGCCGGCCTTGATCTGCTTCGATCTCTGGGCCGCCATCAGCACCAGCTTGTACTTGCTTCCCACCTTTCTCATGCTCTCGCTGCTGGGATAAATCATACCTTGACACCTCGCTAATGATCTGGGACAAAAAACAGTCACTTTAATATTATACTATTTTCGCCTCTATGCTGTCAATAGCCTCCTGGAGAGATTCCCATTTTTTCATGAGCTCCTCCAGCTTTTTTTGCTGCTCCGAATATTCCAGGCTCAGCTCCCGGGCGCTGCCGTCCCTGTACACCGACTCGTCCCCCATCAGGAGAGTGATCTCCTTCATGCGCTCCTCGCAGCTTTCTATCTCCGCTTCCAGAGCCTTCAGCTCCGCCTTCAGGGGCTTGGCCTGCTGCCGCAGGGCCCTGTTGTCGGGACCGGAGGCGGCTTTGGGCTTGACGGGAGGCGCGGGCTGCTCGGGCCGGACCGCCTTTTCCCTGTAGTAGGAATAAGGCCCCGGATATACCGTAAAGCGGCCGTCCCTGATCTCTGCGGTGACCCCGGCCGTCCTCTCCAGAAAATATCTGTCGTGGGACACGATGACCGCCGTCCCCTCGTATTCCCGGACGGCGTTTTCCAGTATCTCGCAGCTGGCGGTATCCAGATGGTTGGTGGGCTCGTCCAGCAGCAGCAGATTGGGCTTTTCCGCCATGATGACAGCCAGGCTCAGCCGGCATTTTTCGCCGCCGGAGAGCTGCTCCACCGTCTTGAAGGCGTCGTCCCCGGAGAACAAAAACCTGCCCAGCAGGGTCCTGGCCTCGGAGGAGGAGATGTCCGTGGAGAGCAGCAGCTCCTCCAGCACCGTGCGGCCCGGGTCCAGATGATCGAACTCCTGGGCAAAATAGGCCATCCTCACGTTGGCGCCGAAGGTCAGGGTGCCGCCGTCGGCGGGCACCTCTCCGTGAAGTATCTTGATAAAGGTGCTCTTGCCGGAGCCGTTGGGCCCCACTACGCCCACCTTGTCTCCCCTGTCCAGAGCAAAATCCACGTCCCGGAGCAGGGTCTTGCCGCCGTAGGACTTGGACAGGCCCCTGACCCGCAGCACCTCCCTGCCGCTGAGCAGGTCGGGAGCGATGCGCACGCTCATGCGTCTGGGGTCGGATATCTCTTTCACGGGCCTGATGCGCTGCAGCTTCTTGACCAGACTGTCCCGGCCGGAGAAATTGCGGTGGGAAAAGAGGGTCTGGATGGCTTCCTCCAGCCTCTGGGCGGTCTTTTTCTGCTGCTCCCGTTCCTTCTCCAGGACCAGGAGCTCCGCCCTTCTCTTGTCGGAATAGGCCGAATAATTGCCCTTGTATTCCGACACACAGCCCCCCTCCAGAGCCAGCACCGAATCGCAGATCTGGTCCAGAAAATATCTGTCGTGGCTGATGATGAGGGCCGCGCCCTGATACTGGCCCCTGAGGTATTCCACAAATCTCTCGCAGGCGTCTATATCCAGATGGTTGGTGGGCTCGTCCAGCAGCAGCAGGTCGTGCTCTCCCAGCAGGAGCCGGGCCAGATGGGCTCTGGTCTTCTGGCCGCCGCTGAGGTGCCGGGGCAGCATATCCGTCTCCTGAGGCAGAAAGCCCAGCATCAGAAGCACGATGCGGGCCTGCTCCAGACGGCCAAAGCCCCCCAGCGCTTCGAACTCATGGGAGGCGTCTCCCAGCTCGGCGGCGGCTGAGTTGGAGTCGGGCTCCGCTTCCAGCCTCTCCCGGCAGGAGCGCAGGCGGGCGTAGCTCTCCGCCAGCTCCGGCGAAGCGCAGGCCACGGAGCCCAGCAGCTCAAAATCGCCGTCAAAGCCGGAGTCCTGAGGCAGATAGCCCACGGAGACTCCCGTCTCCTTTTGGACCCGGCCGCTGTCCGGGGAGAGCTCGCCGGCAAGTATCTTCATGATGGTGGACTTGCCGGTGCCGTTGTCCCCTATGAGGGCCTTGCGGCTGCTTTTTTCCATGAGGAAGGACACGCCCTCAAACAGGTCCCTCACACCGTAGCTTTTGGAGATGTTCTGGCAGGTGATGAGAGCCACTACTCCAGTCCTTTCCGGATGACGCAGAGCATGGTGATATCGTCGGACTGCTCCGCTTCGCCTGCGTATTCCTTCAGGTCGGCGTAAAAGGCGTCGCACACAGCCCTGGCCGACTCTCTGCCGTTTTTCCTGAGGGAGTATCTGATGCGCTCGTGTCCGAACTGCAGGTTCTCCGTGTTCATGCACTCGTCCACGCCGTCGGTGAACATGTAGAGCATGTCGCCGGGATGGAAGGGCACGGTCTTCTCGGTGTATTTGCCGTTTTCGAAGACTCCCGCCAGGCGTCCCTTGAGCCTCTCCAGCTGGGTGATACCGCCGTCGGAAGTGCACAGATAGGGGGCGGGATGTCCTGCCAGGGAGTAGGTGAAGGTCTCCTCGGCTTCGTCTATGACGCCGAAGAGCAGAGTCACGAACATATCGGTGGAGTTGGACCGGGACACCTCCCGGTTCACCACTTCCAGAGCCTCGGAGGGCGACATGCCTTCCTTCCAGAGCACCTTGGCGGTGGTGATGACCATGCTCATGAAGAGAGCGGCGCTGGGTCCCTTGCCGGACACGTCGCCTATGAGCACTGCCACCCGGGTGGGAGATATGCGAAACACGTCGTAGAGGTCGCCGCCCACCTGACGGGCGGGCCGGACGAAGGCGTAGATGTCCAGGATGTCCGAGCACACGCTGTCAAAGTCCTTGGGCAGCATGCTGTCCTGTATGCTCCAGGCTATCTTCAGCTCGCTCTCGGCCTTTTCCCTGTCGGAGTCGGCCTTGCGGATGATGGCTATCTGCTCCTTGATATCGTCCTTCATCTTGTTGAACTCGTATATCAGGGTGCTGATCTCGTCCTCATGCTCGGGCTCCGGCAGCTGATAGTCCAGATTGCCCTTGGAATACTCTCTGACAGCCAGCTCCAGGTCCTTCACGGGATAGAGTATCTGTCTGGCTATCCTCACCACCACTATGCCCAGTATGATGATGCCCATGAATCCCACCAGTATGATGGTCCTGTTCATGAGCTCCAGATTGAAAAAGAGATAGCGGGTGGGGACCACGTAGCCCAGGGACCAGCCCGTGGACACGATGGGAGCGTAGGCCATCTCGCAGCGCTTGCCCGTGACCGTGGAATAGCCAAAGGAGCCAAAGCCGGACACGCCGGCAAGCATATTCTTGCCGATGCTCCGCAGGGCAGGCATATTTTCGCCCTCCGCCACGGAAAAGATGGTCTCGTTCATCACGTATTTGGACTCGGGGTGATATATGACGGTGCCGGTGCCGGTGATCAGGAAATGGTAGTTGTGCACCTTGTCCTGATAGCTCTCCATCAGCTCCTGTATCCACTGTATAGTGACGTCGGCGGTGAGGACTCCCAGGAACTCCCGGTCCTCCCCTTCCCCTCTGTAAACCGGGGCCGAATAGGTGACCATCAGCAGCTCGGTGCCGCCTTCGTCATAATAGGGCTCGATCCAGCAGGACCGGCCCGTATCCCGGGCCAGGGTGTACCAGTCCGCGCTGCTGTAGTCATAGGTGGGAGGCGAAAAGACTATGGAGCCGTCCCCGTCCCTGTAGCAATAGACGTTCCTCAGCTGCACGTCCGTGTTGTACACGAAGGCAGAGCCGTTGATGGAGCTGTTGGAGCGGACTATGCTGGGCAGCAGGGTCCTGAGGCTTTCCTCGCTCATATCCGAGGTCTTGGCGGCAAAATCCACCACCGAAGCGATGCTGCTCAGGGTCGAATCGATCTTGTTGGCGTTGCTGGACACCATATACACGGTGCGTTCCACGGTCTCCTTGTAGCCTATGATCTTACCCACTCTGTAGTTGATGACGCTGAGCAGCACCACAATGAGAGAGCAGCCGAGGATGACGTAGAGCGACAGCCTGGTGGTTATTTTGAGCTTGCGCATTATCATAGACCCATCCCCTTGTAGAACTCCGCGTAGGTGGGCTTGCGTTTGATGAAGCCGTTCTTATCCATGAGATACACGCAGTTGTTGAATTGCCTCCGGGACAGGGTGCCGGTCTTCCACTTGTGGTCCCGGGAAAAGATGGAGGGCAGTATGGCATCCAGCATATACTTCATGTGAGCGGGACTGCAGCGCAGGTGGGCCTCGTTGGTGCGGTTCATCACCTCTTTGAGGGCCTCATCCCTGTGAGACTCGGCGTATTCCCAGCCCAGCAGGGTGCCGGTCACAAAGGCCCGGCACTGGGCCCGGCGGGTCTCCAGGGTCTTGTGGGTGCAGAATATGGCGTCCTCGGGCAGGTCCACCCCCATCTCCGCCAGTGTAAAGATCTTCATATCGCTGTAATCCAGACCGGAATAATACAGGTTGTTGTATTCGTTGTAGGTGAGGCAGGTGCACACGTCCACGCCCCCTATGAGAAACAGGGAGTTGGTGGTATTCTGGTCGTAGAGCTTCATATTGATGCCGTTGGAGGCCAGAGCCAGCTTCACCGGATATCCGGCGTCGGCGTTGATCCAGGTGCTGAGGCGCTTGCCCTTCAGGTCCTCCAGGGTGTTGATACCGCTGTGCTTTCTGGTCACCAGGATACAGTTGGAGCGGTTGACCACCTGACAGATGTTCACAATATCGTCTCCGTTGCCCGCCGCCATGAGCCCGGACAGGCACCAGCACAGGATGAAGTCGTACTTGCCCTTTTTGAGCTCGTTGACCCCTATGGTCTTGGAGTCCGCGTGGCTGATCCTGACGTCTATGCCCCTTTCGGTATAAAAGCCCTGCTTCTGGGCCATATAGACTCCCGCAAACTGGGACTGGGGCAGCCAGGGCAGCAGCACGCGCACAGTCTCCGCAGCCCCCGAAGGGACCGCCGGCAGCAGCAGGGCCGCCGCCATGATTACCATCAGCTTTGTGATCAGTTTATTCATCATACTTACACCTATTCACAGCCTTCAGCAGATTTTCCGCCGCATCGGGAAACCGGCTGCGGCACTCCCGGAGCAGGTCTCGCGCCGCCGCTCTGCGGGAGGTCAGGGCCAGAGGACACCGGCTCTCCGCCAGAGGTATATTGCGGCGGCGGACGTAGGCCTCCACCGCCTTCCCCTCCACCCCTATAAGGGGCCTGACGAGAGTCACGGCTCCGAAATAATCTCTTTTTGGTTCGAGGGAGCTCCACCTGCCCCGGGAGAGCAGCTCCAGCAGGGCGGTCTCCGCCGCGTCGTCGGCGGTGTGAGCCACCGCCAGCGCCGTGGCCCCTTCGTCCCGGGCAGCCTCCAGCAGGGCTTTCCTCCTCAGGGCTGCGCAGCGGTAGCAGCTCAGGGGAGCGGGCTCCGCCTCGCCGGTGATGGGCCTTTCGGTGAGCCTGACGCCCAGGCTGCTCAGATATGCCGCCGCCGGAGCCGGCAGGGGCTCGAAAGCCAGGTCGTAGCTGCCGGTGATATACACGGCTGCCGTCAATTCGATGGACAGATATTCCTTCAGGGACGCCAGCACAGTCACCAGCGCCATGCTGTCCTTGCCTCCGGACACTCCGCACACCACCCTGGTGCCGGGAGGCAGCAGGCCGTATTCGCCGCAGGTCCGGACCACCTGCTTCTGGATGCCCGACAGGTTCATCCCTTGATACCGGTGGTGACGACTCCCTTCACAAAGAACTTCTGGGCCACGAAGAACAGGATCACCACCGGCAGCAGGGTGACGGTGGAGGCCGCCATCAGCGACACTATGTCCACTCCCTGCACGTCGGAAAAGGTGGCCAGTCCCAGCGCCAGAGTCCTGTTTTCCACGGAATTGAGATATATGAGGGGAGTCATAAAGTCGTTCCAGTAGCCCACGAAGGCAAACACCATGACCGACACTGCCACGGGCTTGGAGAGAGGCATGAGTATCTTCAGATACACCTGCCAGGTGCTGCAGCCGTCCAGTCTGGCCGCATCCTCCAGCTCCGCCGGGATGGTCAGGAAAAACTGCCTGAACAGGAATATGTACAGGGCGTTGCCGAAAAAGGAGGGCAGTATCAGGGGCCACAGGGTGTCATACATGCCCAGGCTCTTGAAAATGACGAACTGGGGCACGCAGGTCACCATGGCCGGCAGCATCAGGGTGGAGAGCACCAGCAGGAAGACGCCCTGCTTGCCCGGAGCCTTCAGCCGCGCAAAGACGTAGGCCGCCATGGAGGAGCTGATCAGTGTGCCCGCTATGCCCAGTCCCGTCACCAGACAGGTGTTGAGAAAATACCTGCCGAAGGGCATCAGGGTCAGGGCGTAGCGGTAGTTGGCTAGGTCTATCTTTTTGGGAACGAAGAGAAATCTGGCCTTGCCTATCTCCTCCACGTTGGACACGGAGGCAGCCAGCATCCACAGCAGGGGAGCCAGAAACAATGCCGCCAGGGCTATGATGACCAGATACCTGAGTATCTCTGATATGATATTGGTTCTTTTCATGACTCGCTCTCGTAATATACCCACTTGTTGGCCAGCTTGAAGTTGATAAGGGTGATAAGCATGACCACCAGAAACAGCATCCAGGCCATGGCCGAAGCCTTGCCCACGTTGAGGTAGCTGAAGGCCTGATTGTAGAGATACAGGCCGTAGAACAGAGACGCGTCCTCGGGGCCTCCGGAGCCGTTGTTCAGGATGAAGGCCTGGGTAAACATCTGCAGGCTGAATATGATGCCCGTGATCAGCTGATAGAATATGGCGGGAGTGATCAGCGGCAGGGTGATGCCGAAGAGCTTTCTGGCTCCTCCGGCCCCGTCCAGATCCGCCGCCTCATACAGCTGCGCCGGCACCCCCTGCAGGGCCGCCAGATAAATGATCATGGAGGAGCCCACGGACCACACGCTCATGATGACAAAGGCGGGTATGCACAGCTTGGGCACCAGCAGCCACCCGTCGGCGTTGGACATCATGGACAGCCACACCAGCCTGCCCCGCTCTATCCAGGGGACTATATGCAGGCCCAAAAAGTTGTTGAGGAGCCCCGAAGGGGCAAATATATTGATCCACAGCACCGAGGTGGCGACGCCGCTGATGACCGAGGGCAGATAATACAGGGTCCGGGCGGCCTCCACGAAGCGGTTCGTCTTGTTGAGCAGCACGCTGACCAGCAGTCCGAACACCACGGACAGGGGCACCGCCCACAGGGTATAGACCGTGGTCACCCATATGGATCTGACAAACTTTTCGTCCCGGAAAAGCTCGGCAAAGTTTCTGAAGCCTATGGCCCAGGCCGTGTTGATCACGTCCCATTTGGAGAAGGAAAACACCAGTGACGCCAGCACGGAGCCCAGAGTGAGCACCACAAAGCCTATGATCCAGGGGAGTATCATGAGATAGAATTCTCCGGTCTCCCGGCGTTCCCGGGGGTGGCCCTTGGTCTCTTTCAGGGTCCAGACCGTCCACAGGACGGCAAAAAGGGCGAGGGCTCCGAAGAGCAGTATCCCCAGCAGCCGCCAATTGACGGGCCGGAAGCCGCTCATGTCTTCGTCCGCCTGAGCTATGATGGCGTTGACCCGCTTTTCGGCCTCGTCGAGAGTCTCCTTTTCCGTCTTTTTGCCCTTGAGATACAGCTCTATCCGGGAGGCCATCTCCGCGGAGGCCTCGGCCCAGCCCGGGACTATGGGGATGGTCTTGCCGTAGGGGAGCTGGTCTATGAAGCCCTTGAAGATGGGATCCTGGCAAAAGGTGTCGTCGGTGGCGGCGGAGCGCCGGGCCGGTATCCTGCCCCCTGCGCTGCACACCTTGATCATCTGCTCCCGGGAAGCGGCAAATTTGATGAATTCCCAGGCGGCTCTCTTGTGCCGGGAGCCCCGGGGTATCACCAGGCTGTTGCCCACTATCTCGCTGGCGGGATATTTGCCGTAGGGCACCGTGGCTATGCCATAATCCAGATCGGGATAATTGGCTCTGAATATAGACGACTTGTAGGGATTGTCCACGAACATGGCCACGGCCCCGTTGCCAAAGGGGTCGTTCACGTTGCCGTGAAACTGGGAGTTGAAGTTCTGCAGGGTGTTGACATCTCCCGTCTCCTCCCTGATGAAGGAGGACATGAACCTGAGGGCCTCCGCCCCCTCCCGGGTGTTGAAGACGGCCTTTTGGGTCTCCGGGTCCACCAGCTCTCCCCCCAGCTGCCAGAGATACATGGCGAAGTTGTTGGGGTTGTACAAAAAGGCCGAAAAGCCCAGCCGGACGGGCTTGCCGTCCTTGTCGTATTTGGTGAGCTTGCGGGCGTATTCCCTGAGCTCCTGCCAGGTCTTCGGAGGCCTCTCCGGGTCCAGACCCGCCTCCCTGAACAGAGCCTTGTTGTAATAGAGAGCGTTGGGGCTCAGCACCCAGGGCAGTCCGTAGAGGACCCCCTTGTAGGTGTTTTGCTCCAGTCCGGCGGGATAAAAGTCCTCCAGACCAAAGCCGTCCTCCCTGACCAGGCTGTCCAGCTCCTCCAGGGCGCCGCGGCTCATCATGCCGCCGCCCAGGTGGGCGTAAAAACGCACCACGTCCGGTGGCACCTTGCCGGCGATGGACAGGGTCAGCTTCCTTTCCACGTAGGCCTGGGGCACCAGAACGCCGTTGACAGCTATGTCCGGATGCTGCTTCTCGAATGCCTTTATCATCTGCTCATAGGCGATCCTTTCGTCGGGGGAGGCTCCGTACCAGAAGGTGATGGTCTCCTTTGCCATGACGGAGGACGCCGCCAGTATCAGCAGGATGCACAGGATGATTTTTTTCAACGCTCGACTTCCTCAGGGTTTTTCTAATTAATTTATACCATAAAAGGGCCAATTATTCAAGCCGCGCCCCTGCCCCGCAAAAAGGAACACGCGAGAGACCCGGGCAGTCTATATTATTGAGAAAGGCGCCTTTTTTCCCGATTCAGATTATTTTCGGCCTCTTTCGCTTGCTTTACTTCTTTGATTTAGTATATAATAGTATTGCAGGTATTTAATCAGGTACCTTTACTGCAAAGAGAAATATGAAAGACTATTATCAGATACTTCACATATCCAGACTGGCTTCGAAGGATGAGATCAAGGCCGCGTATTACGCGCTGGCCAGGAAATATCATCCCGACATCAACAAGAGCCCTGACGCCGCAGATATGTTCAGGGAGATCAACGAAGCCTACTCTGTGCTGAAAAGACCCGAGAAAAAAGGCAAGTACGACTATGAGCTGAAGGCGGAGGAAGAGGATTCCCGCCGCAGCAACGACAACAACTACAGCTTTTCGGGCAAGAACCGCAGATACGAGGGCGTGTCTCTGGCCACCCTGGTCAGATGCCTCAACAAAGGCCGCATAGACGAGTCCACCATCATTTTCCACAAGGGCAAGCCTTACAGGATCACCGGCTTTGACGGAGCAAAGGTGACCTTTTCCCCGGTGGATATGGGCAACAACAAGAACAAATACTATGCGGACCCCACCGGCGCCACCGTTCAGGAGGAGCCGGAAGGCAACCTGCGGGACGCCATGCACTTCTACTGGTACGACCTCATCCACTCGGCCAGAGGCAGGGTGATGCTCTTCCTCCTGGCCACCATCATCATCATAGGCACCATACAGTTCTTCCAGAGGGCCCTGGGGCCCAAGGAGCCCACTCCCGCCATGGTCACGGATCCCATGCTGGATGTGCCGGAGTACGGCAATCAGGCCTCCACCCCGGTGGTGGGCTTGCCTCCCAACGGGTCCATACGGTGGTACGTGGACACAGCCGGCAACATCCCGGTCACGGTGTCGGTCCCCAGAGGCAAGGACTATTATTACGTCATCATCAAGAACATGGACTCGGGAGCCAAGGTGCTCTCCGTGTTCCTCTACAAGGGCAAGACAGCCAGGATAAGCATGACCGCCGGCAACTACGGCGTATACTATACCAATTTCACCTCCGGCCAGTGGGCGGGTCCCGACACTGTGGGTCAGTCAACACCCTGCGCCAGGTGCAACATATATCTGGCAGTCAGCCGGGACTCCAGGCCTTCGGTGAGCCTGAAGCCGGTCTCGGACAACAACCCCGCCATCACTCAGATCAGCTACGAAGAATTCATACGTTAGAACAGCCACACGGCTGTTCTTTCTGTTTGCGCCCGCCCGGCTCTGCCGGAGGACGCCCTGCGCTATATCTGTAAATGAAAAACTATTATGAGATACTCGGGGTCCCCCGCAGCGCGGACCAGAGCGAGATAAAAGCGGCCTACAGAAGCCTGGCCAGAAAATACCATCCGGACATCAACAAGAGTCCGGAGGCCGAGGATATGTTCAAGACCATCAACGAGGCCTACTCCGTGCTGGGCGACCCGGCCAAGCGCAGGCTCTACGACATGGGCGGCGGCGTGGGTCAGAACGGCGGGACCTTCAGGAGGCTCTACAGCGTCCAGGGCTATCACAGGTTTTATCACAATCTCACCGAGCGGGAGATCCTGTATCTGCTGGAGGCAGGCGAGCTGGCTCCCGACGCCCTGCTGCTCTCGGACGGCAACCCCTACAGGATAGTCCCCACGGCAGAGGGCCTTGCCATAGCCCCCGGCGCTCCCAAGCCCTCCCACACGGGCTTTGGCGTCCCCGAATACACCATCAATATGGGAGACGAGCCCGGCCGCAGAAGGCGGGAGCCGAAGAAAAAGGACAACGGCTGCGGCTGCTTTGGCTGCGCGGGCTGCGTCCAGTATCTCTTATTCCTCATGCTCATACTCACGGTGCTGAACTTCCTCACCCACGGCTGCTCCTTTGAGACCGAGCCCCTGCCCGGGGAAGAAAAGGAAAAGGACAGGGACAGGGACAAGGAGGACAAGACTCCCGCCAATTTTACCCTGGCGCCGGACTTCGCAGAGCCCCTGTCCGGAGACGTGGGCCCCTTTTTCCGGGACGCATAAAAAATGCCGGAAGGTCATACCTTCCGGCTTTTTATCAGCGGGTCTAATAGTTTTCTGCCTTGACCTCAAAGAAGGACTGAGGATGCTTGCAGACGGGGCACATCTTGGGGGCGTTCTTGGCTATGTGGATATGGCCGCAGTTGGCGCACTTCCAGATGACGGTGTCATCCTTGGCATAGACCTTGCCTTCCTTCAGATTGGCGATGAGCTTGTTGTATCTCTCCTCGTGCTCCTTCTCTATCTTGGCCACCAGCTCAAACAGAGCGGCGATCATGTCAAAGCCCTCTTCCTTGGCCTCTTTGGCCATGCGGGCATACATGTCTGTCCACTCGCCGTGCTCGCCGGCGGCGGCGTCCATCAGATTGGCCATGGTCTCGGGCACGTCTCCGTCGTGGAGCAGCTTGAACCATATCTTGGCGTGCTCCTTCTCGTTGTCGGCGCTCTCGATGAAGATATCGGCTATCTGCTCGTAGCCTTCCTTCCTGGCCTTGCTGGCATAATAGGTGTATTTATTTCTCGCCTGAGATTCTCCCGCAAACGCTTCCTGCAGGTTGGCCTCGGTCTTGGTTCCTTTTAATTCGGGCATGATAAGTCTCCTTGTATGGGTATTTCAATTATGATTATATACTATCCTTAGTCAAAAAACAAGAGACGCCTATATTTCTACGGTGATCTCCGTGTTTGCGGGGGCTCCCAGCTCCAGGGACCGCTTGTCCCCCTGGCTGCCTCCCACCGACAGGGTGATGCTGCCGTGGGCAAACACCTTCTCTCCCTCGTCATTATAATAGCACAGGCTGTCCCTGTCCACCGTGAGATACACTTCTTCCGTCTCTCCTGCCTTCACGTATACTCTCTCAAAAGCAGCCAGCTGGCGGACCGGGTACTTGCAGGGGCACCCCTCTCTCCGGGTGATATAGACCTGCACCACCTCGTCGCCGTCAAAGGGCCCCTGATTGGTGACCCGGCAGGCCACCTCCACGGTCTCGTCCTCCGGCGAGTATTCCGCAGTCACGCCGTCATAGCCAAACCGCGAAAAGCCGAAGCCAAAGCCGAAGGGATAGAGAGGCGTCTTGTCCCCGGGGAAGTATCTGTAGGTCCTGCCCTCCATGCTGTAATCTTCAAAATCGGGCAGGTCCTCAACGCTCCTCACCACCGTATAGGGCAGTCTGCCTGCGGGATTGCAGCTGCCGAAGATCACGTTGGCCACTGCAGTGCCTGCAGACTGGCCGCCGTAGTAGGCGTAGAGCAGAGCCTTCACGGCGGGATACTTGTCCGCGTCGATGGCCACGGGTCCGCCGTTGACAGCCACTATGACCACGGGCTTGCCCACGGCGTTCACAGCTTCTATGAGCTCATACTGCTTGCCGGTGAGAAAGACGGAGCCTCTGTCGCCTCCCGCGTCGGAGTTGAAGGCGTCGCCCTCCTCCCCTTCTATGGTGGAGTCCAGTCCCACCACCAGTATCACCATATCGCTCATTTCCGCAGCCTTGACGGCCTCGGTGATGCCTCCGTTGTCATGCATGAAGTCCTCGGTCTTGCCTCTGCCGCAGCCCTTGGCATACCACACCCGGCAGCTTTCTGGCACGGCGTCCTGCACGGCGCTGAGCATGGTGGCAGTCCTGGAGGGGAAGCCGTTGTAGTTGCCCAGCAGCACCACGGGGTCCGCGGCGTTGGGGCCTATGACGGCTATATTCTGCAGGGTAAAGGGATTGACCGGCAGGAACGAATCTCTGTTCACCACCATGGTCACGGTCTCCTCCGCCGCCTGCAGGGCCAGCTCCCTGTGCTCGTCGCAGTCCACCAGCTCGTAGGGCATGTCCGCATAGGGGTCGTCGTCGCCGGCAAAGAGGCCCAGCTTCAGCCGGGTGACCATGAGCCTTTCCACCGCCTGAGTGATCTCCTCCTCCGTCACCCAGCCCTCATCCACGGCCTTGGCCAGATTGGAATAGGCGTAGCCGCAGTTCAGGTCGCAGCCGGCCCTCACGGCCTTGCCCGCCGATTCGGCAGTGCAGGAGGTCACCTTCTGATGGACGTGAAAGTCCTCCACTGCGCCGCAGTCGGACACCACGTGTCCGTCAAAGCCCCAGCGGCCTCTCAGAATGTCCTTCAGCAGGAATTCGTTGCCTGAGCAGGGCTCGTCATAGAGGCGGGTGTAGGCGGTCATCACGCTCTCCACTCCCGCCTTGACTGCCGCCTCGAAGGCGGGGAGATAGGTCTCGAAAAAGTCCTTCTTGGGAGGGTTGGTGTCCATGTGGTGCCGCTTGGACTCGGGGCCGGAATGGGCCGCAAAGTGCTTGGCGCAGGCGGACACCTTCAGATACTTGGGGTCGTCGCCCTGGAGTCCCCGGATGAAGGCCTCTCCGGTCCTGGCTGTCAGGTAGGGGTCCTCGCCGTAGGTCTCCTGTCCCCTGCCCCATCTGGGGTCTCTGAATATATTGATATTGGGGCTCCAATAGGTGAGGCCCTTGTATATGCCGTAGTCCCCCTTGGCCGCCGCGGCGTGATGCTTGGCTCTGGCCTCCGTGGAGATCACGTCGCCCACCTCTTCGATGAGCCAGGGATCCCAGGCGGCCGCCAGGCCTATGGACTGGGGAAACACGGTGGCTACGCCGTTGCGGGCCACGCCGTGAAGGGCTTCGCTCCACCAGTTGTGGGGAGGTATGCCCAGCCTCTCTATGCCCGGGCTCTCGTGGAGAGTCTGGGATATCTTTTCGTCCAGAGTCATCTCAGCGACCAGAGCCTTAGCTCTCTCTTTGAAGGAAAGGGTCTTGTCTAAATATTTTTTCATATCAGCATAGGGTTCCTTGTGGATTTTTCTATGTTCAGTATATCAGGACGGGGCCAAAATGTAAAGCGGCCCCGGGGATAAATATCCAAAAAACTTCCGGCCCGCAGGCCGGAAGTCTCGCGTCAGGGCTTGTCGATGCAGGAGTGGATATAGGGTATCAGCTTGTCCGCCCACATTTCCCCGTGGGCCCTGAGGCCCTTTTTGGAAAAGTGGATGCCCGCGCCGTCATAATCTCTGGCGTCCCCCGTCAGCAGGTCCGTGTCCGGCCCTTCCAGGGCCACCCCTGTGTCCCACAGCCTTTGGTGCACCCGTCTGATAGGCTCTATCATCGGAGCCTCGGCGTTGTTGTAGCTCACCTTGGCCACGAACCAGGGCACGTACCAGCCCGCATCCTGCCGGGATGTCTCTATGATAGTCTTCATGGCCTCGTAGATGGCGTCGGAGTCGCAGTTGGCGTTGGACTCGCCCTGATGCCACAGCAGGGCCCGGCAGCCGCCCTTGCCCAGCTGTCTCAGGCGCTCGGTCATGTATTCGTACAGCTCTCCTCCGGGGCCCCAGTGCTCCACTATGGAGCCGCCGTGACCGGTGGAGGCTATGCCCACGGGCACTCCGAATTCCTCATAGAGCCTGTCCCCGAGGGCTGCGTAATAGCTGCCGCCGCCGCTGCGGTCGTGAGGTCCTATGACTGCCCCCTCCAGCCTTTGCCAGAGGACGCCGTCGGTCATGGACACCATGCCGGAGGTCTGCTCTATGAGCTCCTGGCCCCAATTGGTGGAGTTGCTCTGTCCGGCGCCCACTATGACCTCGCCTATGCCCACGCGCTCCGCCGCGGCCTCCGCCACTGTCTCGCCCCGGAGCTCTGCCCGGACCTCCACCCTGTACCAGCCTCCCGCTGGGCCCTCGACCTGCAGGTCAAAGGAGCCTTCGGGGGCTGAGAGCTGCTGCCACTTGCCGGAGAAGGATCTGCCGGAGAGGCCCTTGCCGGTGATCCGGTAAAAGGCTTTGTCAAAGCGCGCGTTTATCCTGCCGGAAATGAGCAGGCTGCCCGCAAGCTTGTCTCTCCTCTGAAACACCTGCCAGTCCCGGGGCGACAGGAGCTCCAGGCCGGGGGCAGGCTCCGCTTTCTTTTGGACCGCAGCCCGGTCCTCCCGGGCGGGGACATAGGGAGCGATGACGAAGGACTTGGTCTCCCCGGGCTCCAGAGCCAGATGAGCCATCATGGAGGTCAGGGTATATGGAGTCTGCTCCCACAGGGCGTCGCCCTCGCTGACAAAGCCGGCCTCCCTGAGGACCCACTTGTACCGGGCGGGCTCCAGCGCGGCGCCCGGCTGCCATACGGTGCCGGGAGACACTATCCGTCCGTCTGTGACGGGATGCCCCACGGCCGCTATGGCGGAGGTAAAGGCAGTGAGAAAATGATTGGGGGAGCCGGAGGTGTTGGTGACGGCCACGGTGATGCGGTCGGGCTCGGGGGTATAGGTGACTACGCCCATATCGGGCACAGCGCACACCACCTTGCCGTCCTCCGCCTGCATACTGCCGCCGTAAACGGCTTCCCGCAGGTCCCATTCGGAGGTAAAATAGCCCGGCTGGAACCTCTGGGAGCACCAGCGGTAAAAGCGTCTCTGGTCTATGAGCTCCTCCCCTGCCGCCCGGAGGCCGGAGAGGCAGGCGTATTCGGCGGAAAAGACCGCCGTATAGCCCTTGCCGTTGTACGTGATATTGCCGTCGGGGCCGGTCTGCAGCCCCTGAGAAATACAAGCGTTTGACATGATCACCAAAAAGAGAGCCGCCAGGGCCCTCAGATACACGGAGGCTGCAAGGGACACCTTGCAGCCTCTCGAAAAACTATGCTTCATTCCTGGAGTGATTGGTCACTGCTGCCACGTCTCCGTTGGACAGGATGTGGATGTTGCCCTCCTCATCCTTGATGCGGGTGCAGCGGATACCCAGCTCCACTACTTCGCCGGTGGCTCCGCCGATGGTCACCTTTTCGCCTACGCAGTACTGGTTCTCGGCTATGATGATGAAGCCGGACACCACGTCCTTCACCAGCTTCTGGGCGCCGAAGCCCACGGCCAGACCGGCCACGCCGGCGGTGGCCAGCAGAGGAGCCAGGTCAATGCCTACCAGGCCCAGCAGGATCATGATCATCACAAAGCCCAGCACAAAGGCTACGGTGGATCTGAGGACGGTCTCCAGAGTCTGGACTCTGGCCGCTACCTGCTCGGGGGAGCCGACCTTTTCGCCCACCTTGTTGGTGATGGTCAGCATTTTCTTTGCCCATACCCCGATGATCTTGTCCAGGATCTTGCGGACGATGAGATAGATTATTATCACCAGCAGGATCTTGAGACAGACAGTGCCGACGGTGGCGCTCATTTTCTGGATCTGTTCGGGGCTCAAATTACTAAAACAACCCATTTTTGTACTCTCCGTTTTTATTGATTTGGATTGGTATCCATATTATCTCTTTCTCTGATGACCTTGCGGCGGATCTTGCCGGAGAAGGTCTTGGGCAGCTCGTCCACGTAGTCAAACAGCCTGGGGTATTTGTAGGGAGCAGTGTTCTTCTTCACGAACTCCTGCAGCTCTTTGGACAGCTCGTCGGAGGGCTCGTAGCCCTTGGCCAGCTTGATGGTGGCCTTGACCACCTGGCCTCTGATGGGGTCCGGGGCGCCGGTGACGGCGCATTCCAGCACCGAGGGATGCTGCATGAGCACGCTCTCTATCTCAAAGGGGCCGATCCTGTAGCCGGAGGACTTGATCACGTCGTCGCTGCGGCCCACGAACCAATAGTAGCCCATCTCGTCCCGCCAGGCCATATCGCCGGTGAAGTAGTAGCCGCCTCTGAAGCGCTCTTCCTGATCGTCCAGATCGAAGAGGTAGCCCTTGAAGAGGCCCACGGGATATTCGTCGTCCACCTTCACGGCCAGCAGGCCCTCCTGGCCCACCTCCACTTCCTTCAGGTTCTCGTCCAGAAGGCGTATGTCGTAGGCGGGAGAAGGCTTGCCCATGCTGCCGGGACGGGGAGTCACGCCGGGGAAGGTGGCCAGCAGGACCACGCCCTCGGACTGACCGAAGCCCTCGTATATCTTGTGGCCGGTGGCCTTTTCAAAGGCGTTGAACACCTCCGAATGCAGGGCCTCGCCTGCGGTGCAGCAATGGGTCAGAGAGGAAAAGTCGTATTTGGACAAGTCCTCCTTGATGATGAATCTGTACACCGTGGGAGGCGCGCAGAAGGTGGTGAGCTTGTATTTTTCGATGAGAGACAGTATCTCGTCGGCGTGAAAGCGGTCAAAGTCATAGACCATGTTGGCTGTGCCGCCTATCCACTGGCCGTATATCTTGCCCCAGCCCGTCTTGGCCCAGCCCGTGTCGGCTACGGTGAGATGCAGACCGTTGTTCTGCACGCACTGCCAGTAGCAGGCCGTGATGATGTGCCCCAGGGGATACAGATAGTTGTGGGGCAGCAGCTTGGGCATGCCGGTGGTGCCTGAGGTGAAATACATGAGCATAGTGTCGTCATTCTGAGTCGCCTCGGCTCCGGTGGGTCTTTCGAACACGTCGCTCTCGCCGGCTATGCAGTCGTCAAAATAAGCCCAGCCCTCTCTGGGGCTCTGGACCACTATCTTGTTGGTGATATGGGGCGCGTCGTGAGCGATGGACTCCTCCAGCTCCCTGATGGCCATTTCCTCATTGACGCAGAAGACGCAGGAGACCCGGGCCTTGCTGATGCGGTAGGAAAAATCCTTTTTCTTCATCAGGTGGTTCACGGGAAGGGCTATGGCTCCCAGCTTGTGGCAGGCCACGGATATCACCCAGTATTCCCAGCGCCTCTTCAGTACCAGCATAACTACATCGCCCTTCTTTACTCCCACTCTCTTCAGGTAGTTGACCGTTTGGTTGGACAGGCGCTTGATGTCGGTAAAGGTGAAGGTCCTTTCCTCACCCTGGGGGTTGGCCCATACCAAAGCGCGCTTTTCGGGCTCTTCGTCTGCCCATGCGTCCACCACGTCAAACCCGAAGTTGAAGTTGTCGGGTATCCTGAACCTAAAGCGATTGCGCATATCTTCGTAAGAAGAAAATTCGCATTCCTCCAGATATCTTTCTTTCATTTTGAGCGATGTCTCCTTAAATAATTATGCCATATTATATTGTAATTCTTTTTGGCGTGTATGTCAAGGGAGACAGCTTGCAACCGGAGGCGGCTCGCTGGTATAATAAAGTGGACAAACAAGGAGGCTCCCCATGTCAGACAAGCTCAGAAAACAGATCACCATAGAAGGGATAGAAGCCGCGGCGGACGTCATGCTGCCGGACGCGGACCTGTGGGTGACGGTCAGATGCCGCAGCAGCCTGCCCGGCCCCTCGGAGGCATCCTTTGTGCTGGTGTTGAAGCAAAAGGACTACGAGCAGAGGACGGTCATCACCGAGACGGTCCCTCCCGGCGAATACGCCCTGGAGGCCTTTTTCGGCATCAAGGAGGTCCTGTGCTGGCAGCCCAACGTCATAGGCGAAGCCTCTGTATATGAGCTCATGGCGGGAGTCAGGGCCGAAGGGGCCCTGCAGGACGTGGCCTCCAAAAATCTGGCAGTCTGCGACGCGGACTTTTCGGACGGCGGCCTCATACTGAACGGCAGAAGCCTGGCCCTGCCCCTGGCAGTCACGGGCAAGCCCCTTTCCCGGGTCACCGGGGAGGAGCTCCGGGACATGGAAGCCCTGGGCTTCGGAGGCCTGACGGTGACCGAGGAGGACTGCTCCCGGGACGCCTGTCTGGCCGCCGGTCTGGCGGTCCTGACCACAGAGCCCCGGCTCATACGCATCCCCCGCTCCGGGGACAGGGCAGCCGATATAGCCGCCGCCCGGTCCGCGGGAGAAGCCGCCGCCCGGGCCCTGGCCGCGGGAGAGACCATAGGCATCCCCTGCTCCGAAGCGACAGCCCGGCCCGCCCGATATTTTGTGGCCCGGGCCCTGGCTCCCCTGAGCCTCTTTGCCGAGGACGGCGCCATCCGGTGTCTGAACAGGACCTGCCGGGACTTTGCCGGCATGCTGGAGACTGAGGACGGCTCGTCGCCTCTGCGCGTGAGCGCCTTCAGCGCGGAGACGGTGTCCCGGGGAACGGCAGCGGTGGTCAGGGACACAGACAACAAGCCTCTGGCGTCCCTTTACGCGGGACCGTCAGAGGCTATGCCCAGAATATTCATATCCGCTTTTCGCACGGCTCCGGAGGAATACAGACTGGCTGTAGCCTCCGACGGCAACGCCCGCTGCGTGGAGCTCACGGGGAACGCCGATTTTTCGGACAACTATTTTACCCTGCTGGCCGGCGAGAGCAGAGAGATCGCGGTGAGGGACTGCCCGGACAAGCCGGATACGGCCTGCCGGGTGTGGGACCTTTAGATATCCTCATCCTCCTCGTCATCATCTTCCAGTTTCTTTTCCTGGCGGGTCATGATCTCCCGCACCTTGTCCCCGGCTTCGAGGAACACTGTCGCTATGGTGGGATCAAAGTGTGAGCCGCTGCCCTCTTCGATGATGGACATGGCCTTCTCGAAGGAAAAGCCCTTTTTGTAGGGGCGCTCTGACACCAGAGCGTCAAACACGTCCGCCACAGCCATGATACGGGCAGCCAGCGGTATTTCCTCTCCCTTGAGGCCTTCCGGATAGCCCATGCCGTTCCATTTTTCGTGATGATAGCGAGCCAGATTGGAGGCGTCTGCAAAATAGCCGCCCGAATCGGCGTCGCCTATGAGCCTGATGGCCTTTCGTATGATCCTGCCGCCGTATACCGCATGCCGCTTCATGTCGGCAAATTCTTCATCGGTCAGCTTGCCGGGCTTGTTGAGGATGCGGTCGGGCACCTTTATCTTGCCTACGTCATGGAGAGCGGCGGTGAGAGTGACGTTTTTCTTGAATTCCTCGGTGATGACGTCCGTATACATATTCCGTCTCTGGAGCTCCTCCATGATGAGCTCGGCGTAGGCCGCGGTCTTCTGCACGTGGTCTCCGGTACACTGATCCCTCTGCTCCACCGTGTCGGCCAGCACCAGTATCAGGCCCGTCTGCAGCTTGTTGATCTTATCCTCCTGCTCCTTCATCTCACCGATGAACTTCACCGTGTCCTTGGTGGTCCGGACTATGGCGTTGTAGAGATTCTCGATCTCGTCGCCGGTCCTGATGTCGAGAGCGGCTATAGTGCTGACGTTCTCGTAGCGGGAATCTTCGGTGGAATAGTCAAATTGGCTCGCGGTCTCCGCTATCCTGTTGACAGGCAGGATGATATTTTGCTCCGCCAGCCAGATAGCCAGCGTGAGCAGCACGATAAAGACGCCGAAGAAGAGGCTGATGACCCGGGCCAGGAACTGGTAGCCGGTGATGGCTATGTAGTTCATATTCACGTCCACGCACAGATAGCACCGGCACCTGCCCTCCTTGTCCCGGAGAGGCTCATATACAGACAGCAGCCATCCGTAACGCTCGTTGGAAATAACGGGGTCGATGGGCTCCCCCGCCAGGAGCTTGGGCAGAACCTTCATGAAGGCTTCGTCAAAGGGTATCACAGTGCCCGGGTCCTCTCCCGGCGTGTCCGCCGTGTCGGGATCAAAGACCACGTGACAGCCGTCGGGCTCTACCTTGTAGGCATAGACGTATTCGATGTTGTCGGCGCTGTCCATCAGGGTCTTGAGCTGACGCTCGCTCTCGCGATAGCCCTCCGCGTCTTCTCCGAACACCAGATATTCCTCTATCTTTTCCGCATCGATGTTTTTGGCGGCTATGTGGAGTATGCTGCGGGCGATGTATATCTGCTGATCCACCGCGCCGGTCCGGTACTGCTTGTAGCTGATACCGGATACAAAGCTGGCTATGATGATGCAGGCCCCGGAGACCAGCAGCACCACCTTGGTCCGGAGGGACATCTTTTTGCGGTCGGAGATCGGCCGTCCTTCCTCATCCTCCAGGGGAGCGACCTTCGTCTTGCGGAAGCCGAAGAAGTAGAACTTGCTTTTGAAGGACTCCGGCAGCAGCTTCACTATGGCTACGGTGATGATCACCGATATGGTCTTGTCAAAAAAGTCCACCAGCAGGTCGGCCAGCAGCAGGGAATAAAAGGGAGGGATGCCCCTGACCACCGAGAAATAATAGGCCAGACCGGAAGCGGAGCCTTCGCCGATCCAGAAGCCGTTGAGCACCCAGTTGAGCATGGTGCCGAAGATGCCGCCTATGAGGGCAAAGGTGACTATGATGATGGGCAGCGTGCTCAGGCGGTCAAAATAGCCCCTTTGGGCAAACCAGGCCGCGCTGATGGCTATCAGCATGCTGATGAAGCTGTAGTAAGCGGTGTAATAGTTGCTGAGACCGTTGATAAGGTTGGTAAAGAGGCCCACTATAAACGCGGGGATATAGCCTCCGAGAGCGGCCGAAAGAGCGTTGCCTATGATATCGAGATACAAAGGCAAATCAAAATAATGGGCGATCTTGTAGCCGATAAAATTGATGCAAAGCCCCATGACGCACAAGAGCACGGTGTAAGAGAGCTTTTGGTGATTGTGTATATAAGTCTTGATGTCTTTCATTTATACGCCTCTTTCCGCTCCCGCGCCTTTGGCGGGGGAGCTCAGCCGATGGATTGCAGCTATTAATATTATATCATACAGGCCCCCGGCAAATAAAGCCCCGCTCCCGCCAAGTAAAAAAATACTATAAACGCCGATTTTTACAAAAACGGGCCGGACAGTCAGGCTGCAGACAGGTCCTCCCGGCGTGATCGCCCTCAGCCCCTCGCAGGCAAGAGACCTCCCGCAACTCGGGCGCCAGCCCCGCCGGGAATGCATACTGCTCCAAACAGGCGCCCTGGGCGGGCGCGGGAGGAAAACGATGCAACCCGATCAAAGCGTTCGCTCCCGCGGGATACGTAAATAAGCGTTTGACAAAAAGCATGGGGGAAGTATGGGAGTCCTATGACGAAAAGAAAAAGGGGAGGAGCGGAGGGTCTCGGCTCCGCTGTATCTGCGAATCTCATCGGCTCGGGGGTGGGGTCCGGACCAACCGTGGCGTTCCCGACTCCGCTGCCCGCGCAGACCTGTCGCTCTCTGTAGCCGAACTCTGAGACCTCTTCAACAGACCGCGGGAGCCTTCCCGCTCACGAGAGAGTCCGGGGGGTTTGTGGCGCTTGGTAAGATATGCCGGCCGACGGGCCCTGAAAAGGGGCCTCATGCAGGCTCGGCCGTTTCCCGCGCGCTCAAACGCAGGATCTCTGACTTGCATGCTCCCTCGCGGTGACACTGTCAGGTCGCCGCAGCATGGGTCGGATCCGTCCCCTTCTGGGGGGACAGTATCATTATATCCCGCCCCGGACGGGAATGTCAAGAGCCCGCAAAAAGAGCCTCCCGGCTCTCTATTCCGGGGCTTCGCCCTTCTTCAGCTTCACGGCTATCTCCGCCGCGGCGGAGGAAGCCAGGAAAAACTCCGGAGTGTCCTCAAAGGAGTGGCCCATGGTGGAAAGGCGTATGCCCAGCCGGTCGGCCAAGTCCTTCCCCGCCCGGCAGGAGGACCTGATCAGGCGGTGCCGTCTGCCTATGCCCGACTCCTCCAGCTGCCGGTCCAGGCTCCGGCTCTTGTCCGGGTCGTCTATCGCGGGCAGGGGGACTATCACCGGCAGCAGGACAAAGTCCCGCAGCATGGTGGCCGTATGATGGCTCAGGCCCCGGTGTCTGGGTCTCTGGTCAGCAAAGCAGATGCGGGGGATGCACACGCAGCGCCCCTTCATGACCGCCGCGCCGTTCAGCACTCCGGCCATATCCAGACTGCCAAAGCCCAGACGGGTGCCGGTGCCCGCGTTGCCGGGTCCCGGCAGGACGGCCGCGTAGTCAGCCTTCAGAACGTCCCGGGCAAAGACCATGGCGGAGCAGGCGTTCACCGCCTCGTAGTCTCCTCCGAAGGCCTGTCCGCAGGTGATGGTCCAGTCCAGGGCTCCTCCCTGCTTCAGGGTCTTTACCAGCCGGGAAAAGCCTATGGGCAGGCTGGAATAGTCGGTCATCACGTAGGCTATGCGGCATCCGGGGTCCAGCTCCTTCAGGGCGCAGCACAAAAGGGGCAGCTGGCTGTGGAGCTGTCCGCACACCACCGGCAAGCCCTCCAGGGAGTCGGCCCTTTCCAGCTGATAATGGTATGGGGAGCCCTGCTCCTCCACGCTCATCACAGTATGCTGGACCGGGGTATAGCGGCACTTCACAATGTGCCCCCGGTCGTCGCCGGCGGTCTCCTCCGGCCTTGTGAGATCGGCTATGACAAAATGGACCCCGCCGGTGCCCAGAGCCTTGCGGCAGGCTGTGGTGTTCACCAGCACCCGGTCCCCTTCCCTCAGCTCGCCGGCTATGGCGGCGTAGGCAAAGGCCCGGGCCCGGGACCCGTCGGTCATGATGATCTCCGCCTCCGCGGACGCGCCGTCGCAGACGACGATCCGGGAGACCGTGGCTATTTCTCTTGTCAGCACTGGCCTCTCCTTTTGCCGAAAAGCTCTATGAGGGAGACGGCCATGCCGGCCGCTCCGATCACTTCGGCAGCTTCGATATATTCCTCGGGGGAATGGGCGTTCCTGTAGCCGGCGCCCAAAGCCACGGCGGGAAAGCCCATGGCCTGCAGTCTGTTGGCGTCGTAGCCGCCGCCGGAGGTATCCAGGGCCGGCTCCAGTCCCGCCATCTCCGCGGCCTCCAGGGCCAGACGGCACACCGGGGCAGCCGGGTCCGTCTCCAGAGGGGGATATTCGTCTCTCATGGCCACCTCGGCCCGGACTCCCGCCTCCTTTGCCGCCGCATAAAACGCTGCTGCCATACGCTCCTTCAGCCCCGCCATACGGACCGCGGAGCGGCTCCGCAGCGCCGCCTGCAGACAGGCTCTCTCCTCCCGGGAGCTGCCCCGGATAAGGCCTGTGTTGGCGGTGTCGCCGTTCTCCAGCCTCCCCCAGGGGAGAGAAGCTATGGCCCGGGACAGGACGCATATGGCCTCGGGGCCCGTAACGGTCACGTCCACGGAGGCCCGGCCCGCGGCGGAATACACGCAGACCCCCGCTCTCTTGCCGGCGTCAAAGGAATACCAGGGAGCCCGGGGGAGCCGGGCCGCCTCCAAATGGAGCGCGCCCTTGAGTCCCTGCTCCTCGCACACCGTAAACACCAGATACAGATCCCCCCGGGGGATCCCTCTTTCTATGGCGGTCTCCGCGGCTTCGAGGAGGGCGGCCGCTCCCGCCCTGTCGTCGGCTCCCAGAATGGTGGAGCCGTCGCTCCGCAGGACCCCCTGCTCTTCCTTCAGCGCCGGCGCCCGGGGAGTATCCACCGTGTCCAGATGGGCGTTGAGGATAAGGGGCGCGCCGCCGGAGTCTCCTGCCAGAGCGCAGATCAGATTGCCGCACTCGGTGCCCAAGGCCCTGCCGGCTCCGTCTTCATACACCCGAAAGCCCAGGGACTCGGCCTTTTCGGCCACGGCGTCCGCCACCTGTCTTTCCCTGCCGGAGGGGCCCGCGATCAGCAGCAGCCTTCTCAGCAGGGCCAGCAGACGCTCACTGTTTACCTGCGCTCTCTTCATACAGGACTTCCAGAATATTTCTGACCTGCATGGCGGAGGTATAGAGATCCTCCTCCCGGATACATTCCTCGTGGGTGTGGCAGTGCTCGTAGCCTGTGCCCAGAGCCACGGCGGGGATGCCCTTGGCGTTGAAGCAGTTGGCGTCAAAGCCTCCTCCGGAGATCTCGTACACCGGCTCTATGCCCAGCTTCCGGGCAGCCTTGATGGCTGTCTGACAAATGGGCTCCTCCGGGTCAAATCTGAAGGCCCTGTATTCGTCCGCCACCTCCGAGCGGAGCTCCGCTCCGAACTCGGCGCAGGCCGCTCTGAAGGCCTCGTTGATGGACTCGGTGAGAGCCGCCAGCTTCTCCGGGTCGTGGCTGCGGGCCTCCGTCAGCACCCGGCAATAGTCGGGCACTATGTTTCTGGCCTTGCCGCCTTCTATCACTCCCACGTTGCAGGTGGTCTCGCCGTCCAGCCTGCCCCACTGTATCCGGCTGATGGCCGCGGCGGCGCAGGCGATGCTGTTGACGCCCGTTTCCGGAGCCATGCCCGCATGGGCGGCCTTGCCTATGATCTCATAGGTCATGGTGTTCTGGCTGGGAGCCGCCACCACCATGGAACACACGGGGCTGCCGGAATCCAGCACGTACATATTGCCCGGGACTATCCGGGAGGTGTCCAGATTCACGGAGCCGCAGAGGCCCACTTCCTCGCTGACCGTAAACACGCACTGTATGTCTCCGTGGGGCATTCCGCTCTCCAGATAGCTTCTGATGCCTTCCAGAGCCACGGCTATGCCGGTCTTGTCGTCGGCTCCCAGGATGGTGGAGCCGTCGCTTTTGATGACCCCGTCCTCTATGACGGGCTTCAGGTCCGCGGTGGATTCCACGCTGTCCATATGGGCCGAGAATATCACCGGAGCTATCTCCGGGGACCCGGGCAGCAGAGCTATGATATTGCCTGCGCCGGCGGGTATCACCCGGCCGGCTCCGTCTTCATATACGCTGAAGCCGGCCTGCTGCAGCTTGGCAGTCACCAGGTCGGCGATACGCCTTTCGTCGCCGGACACGGAGGGGACGGAGCACAGCTCCAGAAACTCGGAGAGCAGTCTTTGTTTGTTGATCATTGCAGCCTCTTGTTTTTTACGTCTATGGTTTTTTCGTTTCTGTATATCACGAAGCCCGGAGGGGACCCCTTGGGCTTGCGCACGTATTTCCTGAAGGTATAATCCACGGGCACCAGGGAGGAATGCTTTGCCTGACTGTTGGCGGCGGCGATGCCCGCCGCATAGAGTATGGAGCCGTAGGGCACCTGGTTGCAGGTCTTGGCAGTGGTGCGTATGATCACGTGGGAGCCGGTGATCTGCCGTCCGTGGAACCAGATGTCGTTGGGACGGGCCAGCCGGGTGGTCAGATAGTCGTTGGCGTCGGCGCTCTCGCCGTACAGTATCTCCCAGCCCTCCGGAGACCAGGTCCGGCGGATCCTGTAGCCGTCAAAGCCAGAGCCTTCCTCCTCGGCCGCCTTGATCTCCTTCAGCAGCCCGGCCTCCTGCAGCCGGTTTTTGATGTCTCTGAGCCCCTGCAGCCTGTCCTCTGCCAGAGTCTGCTCCCGGGCCTCCCGCAGCTGTCTCAGGCGCTCCTCCGCCGGAGGTATGCGTTCCTCTGCCTGCTCTGCCGCCGCCTTCACCCGCTTGGCCCTCTTGTAATAGCGCTCGGCGTTTTCCGCCGGGGCGAGACGGGTGTCCAGATCTATGCGCACCGTCTTCAGCTCCGGATCGTAGTAGTCCGTCACCTCGCAAAAGGGGTCGCCCTTTTTGACGGCGTGGAGAGACCCGAACAACAGGTCTCCCAGCTCTCTGTATCTGTCCGCCATGGGCAGCTTGGCCAGGGTCTCCCGGCAGGACTTGATCAGGCCCTCGTTGAAGGCGATGCTCTTGTCGGTCCGGACCAGCAGCTCCTTGCGGGCGGTCTCTCTCAGGTGGCGGGAAATGAGGCTCCTGTAGGCAGTGTCCAGAGTCTCGTTGATGGAATCCCTGGGCTTCTGGGAAGCCTCGGGCAGCGAGCGCAGATACAGAGGGTAGGCCCCGGCGGCCTTGCCGTCGGGCTCAGTCTGGAGCCAGCACCCCGCCGGCAGCTCTTCAAGGCTCCGTATCCTCTCGTATGCCTGCTCCGTGTCCCCGGGGGTCAGCCCCAGCCACACCTCCGCGGCCAGCTGGGGAGAAAAGCCCTCAAACAGGCCTGTGAAGGCCTTGATAAAGGCGGGAGAACACTCTTCGGCCCCTATGTCCCGGATCAAGCCGGCAAAGGTCTCCGGGTCCGTGCGGAAGGGATCTCTTCTCTCCGTATTGGGAGGCAGAGTGTAGGTCATACCGATCAGCAGCTGCCTCACGGCGCTGACCTTTCTGCCCACGGGCTTGGCCACCCCCAGTATCAGTCCTTCGGAGTCCGTGAGGGTTAGGTTGGAATGGCGCCCCATAATCTCCAGCCAGAGCTGATACACGGCGCCGCCGCTGTCAAAGGACAGCCTGACTATCCGCTCCAGGCCTATCTGCCGCACCTCCGTGAGTATGCTCCCCGTCAGGTATTTGCGGAGTATCATACAGAAGTCCGGAGCCTTGGGAGCAGCCTTGATGCCGGAGGCGGTAAGATACATCCGGGCAAACGTGGCGTTCCAGCTCAGCAGGAGACGCAGGTCCTCCCCCCGGCTCCTCATTTCCAGCAGCGCCTCTGAGCTCTCGGACTGGCGGGCCTTTTGAACAAGAGCCCCCAGGATACAGGGGCTCAGCTCTTTTATGGTGTGCCTGAGTACCAGGCTGTCATAGGTCATTGTTTTTTCGCAGAGGGTATCCTGAACTCCACCTTTTTGGAGCCGGAGCCGTCGTCGGGGATGAACTCCACCGTATAGACCAGGGCTTCGCCGGTGACGCTGGATTCCAGCCGGATCCTGCAGGGGGTCCTGCCGGAAAAGCCGGCGGTCTGATAGAGGCTTCTGTAGGCGTTGAAGGCTCTCTTGTTCAGGTAGCCCGACTTCACTCCGCCCTCGGTCATCATGGCGTTGAGGGCCGCGCCGTCGCAGAGAGACAGCATCTCCAGCACGTTGGCGTTGTTCACAAAGTCTCCGGCCAGAGGCTTCAGGTCCGGATCGGAGTTGAAGGCAAAGGACAGCTGGCCCGGGGTAAACCGGCCCATCTCCAGCAGGGTCTCCAGGCTCAGAAAGCCGGTGGCGCCGAGCTCGTTCTTCCACTTCTTCACGGTGTCGGAGCTCACCTGGGCCTTGATCTTGTCAAACCACTTCACGTCGCTGAAATCAAACTGGCCGTTGGCCAGCTCCACGTTCAGGTCAAAGGCGTCGCAGATGCCGGTGAGCACCTGATATATGGTGCCCTGCCACTGCAGATCCACGCCCAGCATCCGGAGCACGTCGGAGGAAGCCAGGCCCGTGTCGGCAAAGGAGTCGCAAAAGACGGGAGCGCCGGTGGCCTTTTCAAAGAGCTTCAGGGCCTCAGGCAGATTTTTGGGCTCTCCCAGATCGATCATGGCAGCCATGGCCGGGTCGTAGGGTATCTCCTTTTTGTATACGTCGTTGGCGGTCATGATATCCTTGCCCGCCGCCCGCACCAGGCCGCCCATGTCCAGTCCGGCAAACACGGCGTCAAAGGACATGCCGGGGTTTTCCAGCAGGTCCACGGCCGCCTGGGCCAGAGTGTTGGTGATGGCGCTGTCGGTGTTGATGATGGGCAGCAGTCCGGTGATCCTGCCGTCCGTGCGGACCACGGCGTAGCCTGAGCACACGGCTCCCAGCTGGTCGGCAGTGATCCTGTTCCGGCCAAGAGGGATATCACCGTTCACCTCTATCTCCACGTTGCCGTTGGCGATGGGGCGGGACAGTGTCCGGGTCAGCTCCCGGGGGACCGGGGTATTCCTGGACTGGCACACCTCGTTGGCCAGCTGCAGTATAAGGCTGTTCAGCTCCTGCACGGCCTGCAGAGTGCCGTCGCTGACTTCGTCGGCGGTAAAGGTCCGCTTTTCTCCGGAGGCCATGCTCTTCATCAGATTGGGCGAAGACTTGAGAGCCCGGCCGATCACGTCGCCGGCTCCCGTGGACTTCATGAGATATCTGGCCGGATCGGTCTTCTTCAGGTCGCTGAGGTTCTCACCCTGGCGGCTCATCATGCCGTCCACCAGCGCAGCGCCTCTGTCCACCTTGGCGTCGGCGCCCATCCGCAGGGTCTCGGATATGAGCTTGTCCGTGTCGGGTCTGTAGCACAGCACGTAGGTGTTCTCGTCCTTCACGGTCCACATGAGCCGGGTCACGTCGGCTATGGAATACATGACGTGAGGCAGAGCGGCGTTGTGACAGAACACCATCATCCGTCTTTCCTTCACTCTCCAGTCCTCATCGGGCACTATGGTGGCTCCTGAGGCCTCGGACATCAGCCGGCACAGGTCGGGGATGGCTATGGATTCCTCCTCCACCGTGATCCGGCTGTCCACGTATTTCCGAGACAGCTCCTGGCACAGCGCCGGCGCTGCCATCAGGGCAACGAGCAGCAGGGTACAGATAAGTCGTTTCATGATAGTTACCTCATCTCGTAGTATTTTTCGATCAAAAAGGACTCTGCCATAGTCCTATTTATTTCCTCATAGCAGGTCTCGTAAAAGACGTCGCATATATTGCCGGCGCTCCGTTCGTACATGCTGCCTTCCCGCAGCAGGTAGTCTGCCCTGAGAGCGGGCTTGGTGCTCCACAGGGTCTTGCCGGTCACACAATTCTTCAGGTGGGCGGATATGATGGACTTGGAGCGGCGCTCTCCGTCGGTGACCACCGACTCGGTGGTGATGGCCATATTCACAAAGAGGGCGAACCAGATGCCGTTTTTTCTGGCGATCTCCATGATCTTTCTGTCTCTCTCGGCGTTCAGGGCCACGTTCTTCACCGCATCCTTGTAGAGCTCGGGCCTGGCTATATCCAGCACGTTGACGAACCTTTCCAAAAACACGCTGAGGCCCGTCTCCTTCAGGTCCGGCTTGCCCTCAAAATAGGAGTCCATGACGACAAATATCTTCATGGCCGGCGGGTCGGCGGCCCGCTGCCACATGGTCCACAGGTCCGGCTTCACGGTGATCCTGGCGGTGAGGACTCCGTCCTTTTCCCAGGCTCTGCCCCTGTCGCTGAGGGTGGAGTAGTCGGCAAGAGGTATATCCAGATAGCCGCACAGGACCTCCAGCACCTGCAGCTCGGCGTTCACCTGAGCCTCCGTGAGGGCCCGGTCCCTGTCGGGATAGTCGGCGAGGCTCGCCTTGCCCAGGCAGACTATACCCTCTGCCCGGAGAAACACGGCCGCGCACAGCAGGGCGAGAACCAGAACGCTTTTCTTTATCATAACATATTTTCTCCCATTTTTTCCATAGCTTCCAGGGCCGCCGCGGCTTTTGCCTCCTTGCGCCCCTGCTTGCCTCTGCCTCCCGCATAGGGCAGGATGCCGAAGTTGGAGTTCATGGGGACAAAGGGCAGCGGCTTGCCGGCCGACGAGAGCCCGGGGCCCCCGGACACGTATCTCTGCAGGGCTCCGGTGATGGTGGCTGCCGGGAACAGGATGGGCTCCTGACCGGACAGCAGCCGGGCTATATTGATGCCGCACACTATGCCCGTCATGGCCGACTCCATATAGCCCTCCACTCCTATGAGCTGCCCGGCAAAAAAGAGCCGGGGGTCCCGCTTCAGTCTGAAAAAGGGGTCCAGCAGCCCGGGGCTTTGGAGATAGGTGTTCCGGTGCACCTGTCCGTAGCGGACAAAGGAAGCTCCGGCAAGAGCCGGCACCATGCCGAAAATGCGTTTTTGCTCGCTCTGCCGCAGCTGGGTCTGACAGCCCACCAGGCCCCACACGGTCCCCTCCCGGTTCTCCTGCCTCAGCTGCAGCACCGCATAGGGGCGCCGTCCGGTGGCCGGGTCCTCTATGCCCACGGGCTTCAGCATGCCGAAGGCCAGGGTCTCCGGGCCTCTGGCTGCCATGACCTCCACGGGCAGACAGCCTTCGTAATACACGGCCTTTTCGTCCTCGGCCAGATGCAGAGGGGCCTTTTCCCCCTCCACCAGCGCCTGCACGAAGGCGTGATACTCCTCCCGGGTCAGGGGACAATTGATATAGTCCGCATCCCCCTTGCCGTATCGGGACTGCCTGAAGGCGCGGCTCATATCCACCGAGCCTATATCCACCGACGGAGCTATGGCGTCAAAAAAGGAGAGCGAACCGCTGCCCACGGCGTCCGCCAGGGCCCGGGCCATATCCGGGGAAGTGAGAGGCCCGGTGGCCGTGACGCATATCCCCTCCTCCGGCAGAGAAAGGGCCTCGCGCCTCACTATCTCTATCCGGTCCGACTCCTCCAGAGCCCGGGTGATATATTCCGCAAAGAGGGCCTTGTCCACGCAGAGAGCGGCTCCCCCGGGCACTCTGGCTGCCTCCGCAGCCTCCAGCACCAGGGAGCCCATGAGGGACATCTCCTTTTTCAGCAGGCCGTGAGCCGTGTCGGGAGACTCGGCCTTCAGGGATGAGGAGCACACCAGCTCCCCCAGCAGGTCCGTGGTGTGGGCCGGGGTGGTCTTCAGAGGCCGCATCTCCCACAGCCGGCAGTCCACGCCTCTTCGGGCCAGGCTCATGGCGCATTCGCAGCCCGCCAGCCCGCCTCCTATCACAGTGACCCGGCTCACCGGTCCCGTCCCATGGCGAGAGCCTCCCTGAGGCGGCTCTTCACCATATCCACCGTGATGTTCTTCATGCATCTGAAATCCTTGCAGTGACAGCGCTTCTGGCAGGGCTTCCGGGGGTTGGCCGGCTCATGTATCACCAAAAAGTTGTCCTTGTGCACGTGCTGGTCCAGATGTACGTCGGAGCCGTACAGGCACACGGTGGGTATCTCCTGACACACTGAAAAATGGAGCATGGCCGTATCCACGCACACGGAGGCGTCGCAGCGCTCCAGGACTGCCATGGCTTCCCTGAGGGTGGTCTTGCCGGATATGTTCACACAGCCGTCGATGCCGCGGCAGATAGCCTCTCCGCGTTCATAGTCTCCGGGACCTCCCAGCAGGATGCATCTGTATCCCAGCTCCCCCGTGATCCAGGGCAGCAGCTCCCGCCACTTCTCGTCCTGCCAATACTTGCATTCCCTGCTGGCGGCAAACACTATGCCTATCAGAGGACCTTCACCGGTCAGCCGGGCAGCCGCGGCCCGGTCCTCCTCCCCGAGAGGCACCCGGGGATAGGTGACGGTGTCATCGGGCAGAGGGTCCAGACCCTCGTCCTTCAGCACGGCGTTGACCATGAGCCTGTTTTTGTCCGTATACACCGTCCGTCGGGGCACCGGGACTATCTCGTCATAGAGGGCCAGCTCCAGTATGTTTTCCGGTCTGGAATAGCCTATGATCTTTCTGTGCTTCAGGGTCTTCAGGAGGCCTATGACCTTGACCCGGCCGTGGATATCCAGCACATAGTCATAATATTCGTCCTCCAGCTCCTTCCTCACCTTGGCGGTAGCCTTCAGCAGGTGGGACAGGCTCTTGGAGTGCTTTTTTCTCTCCCACAGGGCCACCCGGTCTATGTCGGGGTGGTTTTCCAGCAGGTTTCTGCAATAAGGCTCGCACAGCCAGGTGATGGTGCAGTCCATAGCTTTCTTCAGCTCCATAGCCACGGGCAGGGCCATATACACGTCTCCTATGGCGGAGACTCTGGTGATCAGGATGTTTTTACTCACGATGCAACTCTTTCATGATAAGGCTCAGTATTTCATCTTCGCCATTGATTTCCGCAGCTATGTTCAGAGTGCACACTCCCTTCAGGGCTCCGTAGCCCCCGGGCAGCCTGCATATGTCTTTTTGGGTGGTGATCATGAGATCGCAGCCGGCAGCCGCGGCCTCTATGCCCTCCAGATCACCGGCGGAGTATTTGTGATGGTCCAGAAATAGTCTGCTGCCTTCCACCACCGCTCCCAGCTCCTTCAGGCTGCCGAGAAAACGGGTGGGGTTGGCTATGCCGCAAAAGGCAAAGACCCTTTTGTCTTTCAGTATAGCGCCGGGCTCCTGCCGCCCGCCGGCAAATTCCACGCAGGAGGTGACTGTCCGGGCGTCGCAGATGCGTATCTTCGGAGCGATCCGGAGTATCCTTTGCCGGTCCCGGTCGCTCATGGGCTCGCTGCCCAGAGACAGCACCACGTCTCCCCGGCGAAAGGCTCTGACGCTCTCTCTCAGGTCCCCGGCGGGGATGGTGAGGCCGCCGGAAAAGGGCCTCGAGCTGCTGACCACTATGATCTCCAGGTCTCTGTGCATCTGCCAGAACTGCATGGCGTCGTCCATCAGCAGCGCGTCGGGAGCAAAGCGCTCTATGGCCAGGCGGGCGGTCTGCCTCCGGTCTCTGCCCACCACCACGGGCACTCCCGTGAGTCTGGACAGGAGGAGAGGCTCGTCGCCGCAGCGCAGGGCGTCGGGCTCGCTGCCCGGCTCTATGATGAGGTCTTCCTCCGTGTTCCTGCCGTAGCCCCTGCTGAGGACGCAGCATCTGACGCCCTTCTCCTTCAGCAGGTTCACCAGACGCACCGTCACCGGAGTCTTGCCGGTGCCTCCCATGGTGATATTGCCCACGCTGACCACCGGCACCGGGGCCCTGAATTTTTTCCGCAGGCCCGTCTCGTAGGGCAGCAGATACAGATAGTGGACCAGCCTGTAGAGCAGGGACAGAGGATACATGACTATCCTGAAGAGCAGGGCCTGAGGGGTCTTGCTCTCGCCTGACAGCAGCTTTTCGCCTCTGAGTATCCGGCTGCAGGCAGGCTGCACCGCCATGGAGCTGTCATAGAGGGCCAGAAGCCTGTCGCAGGTCTTGGCTGCGGCTCCCCTGTTGTACTCCATCATCCTGCGGCAGCCCTCTCTGATCTCGTCTCTCACCCCGTCGGTCTGCAGTATGCGGACGATGTTCTCCGCCAGCTCCCGGGAGGACCTGATCTCAAAGCCCACTCCGAAGGCCTTGGTCTGGGAGGCTATATCCTTGGTCTTGAAGGTGTAGGGACCGTAGCACACGCCTATGCCTGCGGCCACGGGCTGCAGCAGGCTGTGACAGCCCTTCCTGATGAGGCTGCCGCCCACAAAGGACACGTCGCCGGCAAAATAGGCCCGGGCCAATTCGCCCATGGTGTCCAGCACCAGAGCGTCGCAGGGACCGTGGGAAGCGTCGGTCCTCCGGGCAAAGACTACGCCCCTTGTCCGGAGCATCTCGCCCACCTCTTCTCCCCGGGCCGTCTGTCTCGGAGCGATCAGGAGCCTGAGGCCGGGCACCTGTTTCCGGGCTTCCAGCCAGGCCTCTATGACCGGCTCGTCCTCGCCGGGATTGGTGCTGCCCGCCACGAACACCGGCGCGTCCTCCGAGCCCGGGCCGAAAAAGCCCTGCTTCAGAGCGCGCCTTTCGTCGTCGGACATATCCTCCGCGGCCACGTCAGCCTTGCAGTTGCCCGTGACGAACACGCAGGAGGGGTCGGCGCCCAGTGCTATCACCCTTCTGGCGTCCTCCTCGGACTGCATGCAGAAGAGGTCTATATTCTTGATGGTCCATCTGTAGAGCCAGGACACCAGCCGGGCCCCCTTCAGGGTGCCGTCGGAGATGATGCCGTTGATGATGGCCGACTTGCTGCCCCGGAGCTTCAGGATATACCGGAAGTTGGGCCATATCTCCGTGTCGGTGCTGGCAAACACCCGGGGAGACACGGACACCACGGACAGCAGGACGCTGACGAGAAAATCGTAGGGATAGTATATGAGCCTGTAGCCCTCGGCGGAGATGCTCTTTTTGGCCTGCTCGTGGCCGGACCTGGTGGTGGTGGAAAACACTATGGGCAGGGACCTGCGCCTTTCAGCCAGCAGGTTCACCACCGGAGAGCTGGCCACGGTCTCTCCCACGCTGACTGCGTGGATCCAGACGGCGCCTCCGGACTTTTCTTTTTCCACCAGTCCCAGCTGCTCCTTCATGCTGACCACGCTCTGCTTCACCACAAAGGCCCTGATGAGCAGATACACCACTATAAAGGGCAGAAAGACCAGGATAAACAGGTTGTAGAGGACGAATTGGATCATCTGTCCTCTCCCCGGGCCGCGCCGCTGTACAATTCGGAGAAGCAGCCTCCCGCGCTGATCAGCTCGTCAAAGGAGCCCTGCTCCGCTATGGCGCCTCTGTCCAGCACGTATATCCTGTGGGCGTTTTTCACTGTGGAAAGCCTGTGGGCTATGATGATGGTGGTGACGCCGCTCTCCCTGTGGTCCAGATAGCTCTGCACCGCGCTCTCGCTTTCGTTGTCCAGAGCGGAGGTGGCTTCGTCCAGTATGAGTATCCGGGCCTTCTTTTTCAGCAGGGCCCTGGCAATGGCTATACGCTGTCTCTGTCCGCCGGACAGGCCGCTGCCCCCCTCTCCCAGCTCCGTGTCGTAGCCCTTGGGAGCCGCGGTGATGAAGCCGTGGGCGTTGGCCGCCCGGGCCGCCTCATACACCTCTTCGTCGGTGGCGTCGGGGGCTCCGTATTTGATGTTGTCCCTGATGGTGCCGCTGAACAGGATGACCTCCTGGGGCACCAGGGCCACAGCCTCTCTCAGGGCTCCCAGGGATATGTCTCTGACGTTCACGCCGTTGATGAGTATCTCTCCCTCGGTGACCGCGTAAAAGAGGGGTATCAGGTCGGCCACCGTGGATTTGCCGCTGCCGCTGGGGCCCACCAGAGCCACTGTCCGGCCGGCGGGAAATGTGACGGAGAGGTCCCTGATGACGGGCTCGTCCTCATAGGCAAAGGTCACGTGTCTCAGCTCCACCTCCGCCGCGTCTCCGGCGGGAAAAGGCAGGGCGCCGGGACTGTCGGTCTCCTGGCCCTTCATATCGATGATCTCGAAGATGCGGTCCCCGGCGGCCAGTATCTGCTGCTGAGTGCTCTTCAGCCTGCTGATGGACTTCACCGCATTGGCCACTATGAAGCTCATCATGATGTATTCGCCCAGGGCGGGAAAGTCAAACATGCCCGCATTGATGCACAGAGAGCCCGTGAGTATGAGCACGCCTACGGCCAGCCCTCCCACGGCCTCCATGACCGGGACCACCAGAGAGGTCCTCTTTACGGTGCGGACGGTCATATCGTAGTTGTACAGGTTGACCCGGGCAAATCTCTCCAGCTCATAGTCCTCCCGGGCAAAGGCCTTGATGATCCTGATGCCCTTGAGGTTCTCCGTGACCTTGGCGTTCACGTCGCTCATGGATTCCTGCTGGACGCTGGTGGCCTTTTTTATGCGGTAGGTGATCCGGTCCAGTATGAGGCCTATGACCGGCACGAACACCAGCACAGCCACCGTCAGCTTCCAGCTGATGATAAAGAGCTGGGACATGCCCACCAGTATCATCAGGGGAGCCTCCACGCCGACCATGATCACGTCCGCCGCAGTCCGGATGATCTGCACGTCGGAGTTCATGCGGCTGATATAGTCCCCCACCTTGCCCTTCTGAAAATAGCTCATGGGCATCCGCTGCAGGCTGCGGTACATATCCTCTCTCATCTCCATGGATATGCGGGCCGCTATGACCCCCACGGAGAGCTGATTGATATAGCTGAATACTCCCCTCATGGAATAGACCACCACGAACACGGCGCTGACTATGACCATGAGGACGGAGAGTCCGTCGCCGGGGTGATAGAGCCCCATCTTCATCACGTATTTGACAAAGGCGGTCTCCTCCACCGCTGCGTGAGTGGTGCCTGCCAGAAACACCCCCACCAGCACGGTGGAGGCCGCATTGGACAGGGCCAGCATCAGCGAGCTGACGAAGAGCAGCGCCAGCTGACGGGCGTATCTGAAAATATATCCGAGAATACGTTGTTGCGCTTTCATTTTTCTGTATCTTTTATCAATTCGGCAAAGCATTCTGCCGCTCTGACGGTGACGCCTTCGGGGCCCAGTATCTCCCTGATCTCCCCCAGAGAGGCCCTCATTTCCGCCATTGCCTCCGGGCTCTCCAGGAGCCTCATGGCTTCTTCGCATATAGCGGAGCCTGTGACCTCGCAGGCCAGCAGCTCCCTGCACACGGACCGGTCCAGCACTATGTTGGGCATGCCTATATGTCCTCCGGGGAGGCCCAGACGGCTCTTTCGCAGAGAGTATTCCAGCCTCATGACCGCGGTGCCCCGATACACTATGAGCATGGGGGTACCCAGGATGCCGGCCTCCAGAGTGGCGGTGCCGGAGCAGGAGCACAGGAGGGCGCTGTGGGCCATGACGTTGTAGGTGTCTCCCACCGCCAGCCTGACGCCGGCCGCCTCATAGTCCCCGAATTCCCGGACCAGCCGGCCGCGGATATAATCCGCCTTCTCGGGAGTAGCGGCGAACACGCAGCATATATCCGGGCGCCGGGCCCGGAGAAGCCTGACGGCCTCAAAAAACACCGGCAGATGGCAGTCTATCTCAAAATTGCGGCTCCCTGCCAAAAAGCCTATGCTCTCCCCCTCCGTATGATAGCGGCTCCCGTATTCCTCCCGGGACAAGTCCGGCCGGACCAGGTCCACCAGAGGATGGCCCGGGTACCTGACCCGCAGTCCATAGCCCGCCAGTATCTCCGCGGACCAGGGGAAGGGCGTGATCACCGAGCAGTCAGCCCTGATGAGGGCGGAGGGTCTGGAGGGACGCCTGCGCCAGGAAGAGGGAGGAAAATAATACAGGCACCTGATACCCTGCTTTGCCGCGGACATGGCAAGGCGCGTATTGAAAAAACCGAAATCCACCAATACCAGCAGATCCGGTTTTTTTCTTGTTATCATCCTGCGGAAGCTGTAGTAGCGATACAAAAACCGAGGCAGATACTTGAGGGTCTGAAACACCCCTATGGTCCCCATCTCGGACATGTCGTAGATGATATCGGCGCCCGCGGCGCGCATCTCTCTGCCGCCGATGCCCCAGTATCCGGCCTGTATCCTGTTCTTCAGCTCCCGGATAAGCGCGGCGGCATTCCTGTCTCCGGATATCTCGCCGACGCTTATCGCTATATCCAATGTGCGGCCGTCTTCTATTTTCCCTGCTCCTGTCTGCCGTAGGTCCCGTCCCGGGAAGCGCACACAAAATCCATGAGATAGGTGAGCTCCGGCGTGGGGGGCAGCTCTTTGATGAGATTGATGGCGGTCTTGGTGTTCAGGCCGGAGTTGTAGAGCAGCCTGACAGCCTCTCTCAGACCGTCTATGGTATCCCTGTCCACCCCGCGGCGTCTGAGTCCTACGCTGTTGACGTTGCGGATGCGCAGGGGATTGCCGTCGCAGAGGGTAAAAGGCGGTATGTCCACGTTGACCTTGGAGCAGCCGCCCACCATGGACATCTTGCCCACCCGGACAAACTGATGCAGCCCGGCCAGACCGCCGATGATGGCGTAGTCTTCTATGACGCAGTGGCCGCTGATGCCCGCGTAGTTGGTGCATATCACGTGGTCGTGCACCACGCAGTCATGTCCCACGTGCGAATAAGCCATGAGCATATTGCTGTTGCCTATGACAGTGGTATTGCCTTCCTTTGAGCCTCTGTGGATAGTCACGTATTCCCTTATCTGGTTGTCGTTGCCTATCTTCAAAAAGGTCTTTTCGCCGCCGTAGCCTATATCCTGAGGGTCGTCTCCCAGGACGGCGCCGGAGTGAATGACGTTGTTGCTGCCGATCACCGTGTCCTGCCTGATGACCACGTGGCTGATGAGGCGGGTGCCGTCCCCTATGACCACGTTGTCTCCTATCACCGAATAGGGCCCGATGACCACGCCGCTGCCTATGACAGCGGAGGGTGATATCACTGCCGAAGAATGTATGTCGCTCATTATCTGTCCACTACCTTACATGTGAGATCTGCCTCGCAGGCGAGCTCTCCGTCCACCATAGCCATAGCCTTGACTCTGCCCAGATTGTGGCGGAAGGATATGACGTTGATCTGCATATCCAGCCTGTCTCCCGGGACCACGGGGCGCCTGAAGCGCACGTTGTCCAGTCCGGCAAAGTAGGCCAGCTTGCCCTTGTTGTCGCCCTGCAGAAGCAGCACGCCTCCCAGCTGGGCCATGGCTTCGCAAATGAGTACTCCCGGAAAGATGGCGTGACCGGGAAAATGTCCCTGAAACACTGCCTCGTTCATGCTGATGTTCTTGTAGCCCTTGATGCAGTTTTCCTCCATCTCGGTGATCCTGTCCACCAGCAAAAAGGGATATCTGTGGGGCAGAACGTCCTGAATGCCTTCGATGTCTATCATGTTGATTCTCCGTTAAATAGATGCCGTTTCAGTTTCTATCTGTTCCTGCAGACGCAGGGCAAACTCGGTGTTGAGAGCGTGACCGCTCTTGTAAGCTATGAGCCGGCCTTCCAGCCCGGCTCCGCAGAGAGAAGCGTCTCCCAGCAGGTCCAGCAGCTTGTGGCCCGCCGGCTCCGCCGGATGCCTCAGGGGCGAGGACAGCTTGTCCCGGAAGATGACCAGACAGTTGTCCAGACTGCCGCCCTTGGCCAGGTTTCCCGACAGCAGATGCTCTATCTCCTCGTAGAGGACGAAGGTCCGGGAGTCGGCTATATTTTGCCTGTATTGCCCATAGCTGCCGTCGAAGACGCAGGTCTGCGCCCCTATCATGGGGTGATCGTAATTGAGATGATACTCGGCGGTAAAACCCTTCCCCGGCAGCAGGCACACAAAGGCGTCCCCGCGGGTGACCATCACGGGACTGGCCGGCGCATATATCCTTCTCACGGCGTCGGTGGGTCCGGTCCCCACGTCCTCCAGGGCCTTCAGATAGCCCAGGCTGCTGCCGTCCAGCACGGGTATTTCCCTGCCGCTGCAGCGTATGCGGGCGGCGGAGATACCCATAGCCCACAGAGCGGACATGAGGTGCTCTACGGTCATGATACGGGCTTCGCCCTGCCCCAGAGTGGTGCCCCGGGAGGTGTCGGCCACGCAGCGGGCCTCGGCCCTGACGGCGCCGCCGGGAGTGTCAAAATATATCCCGGGCTCTCCGGAGGGCAGTATGGTGATCTCCACCCGGTCGCCGCTGTGGAGCCCCACGCCCGATACGGTCAGGGGTCCGGCTATGGTCTTGCAAAAGGTCTCGCTGATCATTGCTTCAGGCTTTGCAGCTCCTTTTCCAGATCCTTCAGCCTCTGATACATCTCGGGCAGTCTGGCGGACAGCACCTCCACCCTGCGGCGGGTGGCCATGGGCATGGCGGGAAAGCCTCCCAGGACCGTGTCGTCCCCGAAGTCCCGGCTGATGCCGGCCTTGGCGCCGGCATACACTCTGTTGCCCAGATGCACGTGATCGGACACGCCCACGTTGCCGCCCATGACGCACAAGTCTCCGAGAGTGGAGCTGCCGGCTATGCCTGTCTGAGCGCACAGTATGCACCCGGCGCCCAGCTTGACGTTGTGGGCCACCTGGACCAGATTGTCTATCTTGCACAAGTCTCCGATGACGGTCTCTCCCAGCTTGGCTCTGTCTATGGTGGAGTTGGCCCCCACCTCCACACAGTCACCCGTGCGGACTATGCCCAGATGGGGATACTTGCGTATGCCCCCTCCGGCTGTATAAAAGCCAAAGCCGTCGGCGCCTATGACGCAGCCCGCGTGGAGCAGATTGTCTTTGCCGATGATGCATCTGTCGTATATGGTCGCATTGGGCATGATCACAGTGCCGGAGCCGATGGTGACTCCCGCGCCCACGTACACCCCGGGGTATATCCTGACGCCGTCGCCCACCACGGAATCCGGTCCAATGTGGGCGGTGGGGGCTATGACGCAGCCGGAGCCGATGACGGCGGAGAGAGCCACGGAAGGAGCGGAAGGATCGGGCTCATAGGGAGCGGGACAGGCGTCCTGCAATATGTCCACGAATACGCCTCCGGCGTCGGCGCTCCGGAGGACCCATTTGCCTCCCCCGTCGCCGCAGGAAGGGCCCGCCAGGATAAAGGAAGCCCCGCTTTTTACAGCCTTGTCAAAATATGCGTCGGTATCGGCCAGCACCAGATCGCCTTTTACGGCGTCGTCCGTGTAGCTGATGCCGGTGATGTCCTCTTCCTCGCCGCAGGCGGCGATCTCCAGAGAGTATTTGCGGGCAAATTCCCTGACGTTGTATTTCATGCTATCCTTCCATTTCCGATATGAGGCCGGGGGTGAACATCCAGCTGTCCTTCAGCTTCCGCCGAAATACCTCCGTGAAGTCCGGCGCCTGCTTTTCGGGGATATAGGTGATATCCAGCCCCATTTCCTCGGACATATTCGCCAGCAGCCTGTAGAGGCTCATACGCTTTTTGTCCGCGTCCGAATAAGGCTCCCTGAGGGTCTCTGCCCCGGGGGACGCGGCGTGAGCCGCGGGCGACACGGCGGCGGGCATGGGATAATACTCCACCGTGGTGTTGCGGTCCAGGGGCATGCGGCCTGCAAACAGGTCCTTCACGGAGCTGACGTAGCTCTCATATTTCTTTTCCTTGGCAGCCCTGCTCTCGCTGATCTGCCGCTCCAGAATGCCGTTGAGGCGGTCCACGGTCTTCTGTATCTCCTGCTGCTTGAACCTGTCCGACACGGACATGTAGTAGAGATACAGCTGATTGTTGCGCTGCCGGTCCAGCCTGGCCTTTGAGGCGGCTTCGCCGAAGAGGGTGTTGTTCTCCGGAGTGTCAAAGAGCCTGCGCTTGGAGGCGGAGGCATAAAAACGGGCCTGACTGTTCAGGCTCTCGATGGTATTTTTGGCAAACAGGCTCCGCAGCTTTTCCATGCCGGCGGCGTCGTATTCCTCAAAGAGAGGGTTGAGCTGCATCAGGCCCACTATGATATTCCGCCGGGCAGCCAGCTCGCCGGAGGCGTCCATCACGGACATTATCCGCCTGAACTGCTGGTCCTTTTCCTCGGTGAGCTTGGCAAACACGGCCTTTTCGAACTCGCCGGTGTCATGGACGTAATACAGCGAGTCAAAGCTGAGGTCCAGCTCCACGGGGACGTCGGCCACCGTGTCGGCGATGGGCTCCTCAGACGGCAGGTCGTTGAAGGACTCCTGCAAAAAATCCGGCGAATAGTCGGCCAGCAGGCTGTCTATGTCCACGTAGACCTTTTTGGTCTCCAGAGTCTCGGCCTCTTTGTTCAGCAGATACACCAACAGCGCCGGCAGCAGCAATAGCAGCAGCGCCGCCGGCGCCAGGTACCAAAGAGGCCGACGTGACATTATGCGTTTACAGACTGGCGGGCAGCTTGGCCAGCACGTCCTCTGTGACGTCAACGCCGCCGTAGAGCACGGCAGACTTCAGGACTATGACGGACAGCTTCTTTTCTGCCGCCACTGCCTCGCAGGCCTTGGCGATCTGAGCGTCCAGAGCCGCCTGCTTGGCCATGAAGAGCTCCTCCATGGTCTTGGTCATGGATTCCTTCACGTTCTCCAGGTTCGCAGCGCTCTTCTTCTGCATCTGGCTCAGCTCGTCTATGCGCTTTTTCTGCTCGTCACTGGGAGGATTGGCCTGAGACAGAGTGGTGTATTCGGCCTCTCTCTTTTTGTTCTCGTCCTGCAGCTCCTTGACTCTGGCGCCGGAGGCGTTCTTGGCAGACTCGCTGATGAGCTCGGACACCTCGTTTTCGGTGAGGAAAGGATTGTTCGTCCGGAGGGCCAGCTCACGTCTGACGTTCTGATCCGCCTCGCCCAGCTCGGCCATCAGGCTCTTGAAAAGAGGAGTGTCCTGCACCTTTTCTTCGTCAAACTTTCCTATGGTCTGACCCACAGCCGCGGCGGCGGCAAAGGCGAGCAGCAACACTGTGACAATGATCTTTTTCATGGTTATCTCCTTAGTATACGGGCCTCTGGAGGCCTTGTCCAAATATTATACGAAAATACGCTGTGATTGGTGTCTAAAACATGTGTCCCATGCTGAAATGGGCCTTGTTCCCTTCGTCGCCGAAGCCCCAGTCAAGCCTCAGGTTGCCTATGGGGGTGTTGAACCGGGCTCCCAGACCGTAGCCGTAATGGCCCTTGAAGGAGTAGTTCTGCTTCAGGTCCTTGTAGTTGATGGTCTCGCTGGAACCCCAGGCGCTGCCGTAGTCGAAAAAGGCCACCAGGGTAAAGTAGTCCAGTATGGGCTTTCTGTATTCCAGATTGGCAAACACCATCCTCTTGCCCCAGAACCGGTCCTCGGTGTAGCCTCTCACCGTGTCTGCGCCGCCCACGAAGAACTGTTCGAAGAAGGGCACTGTGCCGGATATGACGCCGCCCTTGACCCTCACGGCCACCACGCCTCTCCTGTCCTTGGAGGGATCGCCGGTGTATTCGCCGGGCACCTTGTTGCCGTCGGCGTCGGTCACCATGTATCTGGGCGCCCAGAAGTATCTGTATTCACCCTCCACCTTGGTAAAGTTGCCCTTCATGGGCACGTGCTTGAACACGTAGGGATACTCGGTGGTGGCGTATCTGGAGCCGTCCACGTGGCCGGCCTCCACGCTCACAGCCTGATAGCTGCCCTTGGTGGGAAGAGCGATGTAGTTGCGGGTGTCTCTCGTGAATTCCACCGTGGCGGAGGTGGTCTCGCCGTCCTGGATGATCTTCCACAGCTCGTCCTCCCTCAGCAGGTCGGGATTGGTGTTCACGTCGTCGTATTTCAGTCCCAGAGCCACGGAGCTGTGCTTGCCCATGGGCTTGGTAAAGGTCACCGAGGTGCCCTTGTGCCTTTCGTCGTAGTTGACGTCGCTGCCCAGAGAGCTGGAGCTGCTCCAGGTGCCCTTGTTGAAGCGGTATATCAGCTTGTTGTAGATGGACAGGGAGGCGGCGATCTTTTTGCCCAGGAGCCAGGGCTCGGTGTAATTGGCTTCCCAGCTGGCTCCGCCCTTGTAGCCGCTCCTGGTGCCCTGTTCCCACAGGAAGGACACGTTTCTGCCCATGCCCCGGAAGTTGGTGTCGGACACTCTGACCTGGCCCACCAGCTTCTGGCGGCTGGAATAGCCTACGCCCAGGTTCAGCTGGCCGGTCTTTTTCTCGGTGACGGGTATGGTGATATCGATGACCCCTTCCTGGTCCTCGGCTTCCTCGTATTCATATCTGCCGATAGTCTCAAAAAAGCCCAGGTTGTACAGGGTCTGATAGTCCTGATTCATGACCTCGGAGTTGAAGTAGTCTCCGGTCTTGAGGGTCATCTCTCTGGCTATGACGAAGGTCTTGGTCTTCTTGTTGCCGGTGAATTTGATGAGCCCCACTCTATAGACCACGATGGGTATATTCACGTCCACGGTGCCCAGATCTCTGGTCTCCACCACCTCGCCGGCCTCGTTTTTCACTTCCTCCACGTTGGGGATGATGACCTCGTCGTTCACGTCGATGGTGGCGTAGTAGCCCTTCTCGGCGTAGTGCTCCACTATGGCGTGATAGTCGCTGTTGAGATTGACGTCGTTCAGCACGTTGCCCGACCGGCTCTTCAGCAGAGCCTCCAGTTCCTCCACGGGGAGAGGACCGTTGCCTGTGATGACTATGCGATTGATCTTGGGGTTCTCCACCACGTCATAGGTAAGGACTATGCCGGCGGCGGTGGTCTCCTGCTTGTAGGTGACCGCTCCGAAAAAGCCCATGTTGTCCATGGCTTCGATGTCCTTCTGGACCAGTGTCAGATCCCAGGGATCGCCTATGCGGGTGGTAATGGTGGCCAATATCACGTCTGTATTGATGTTCTGGTTGCCGGTGATGACTATCTGAGCGACTCTCGGGCCGTGGTATTCCTCGGCGGGAGCGGCCTCTGCAGGCGCAGCCTCGGCGGGAGCGGCTTCTGCGGGAGCAGCCTCAGCGGGAGCGGCTTCTGCGGGCGCGGCCTCGGCAGGAGCAGCTTCGGCGGGGGTCTCCTCGGCGGGAGCGGCCTCGGCGGGAGCAGCTTCTGCGGGGGTCTCCTCGGCGGGAGCGGCCTCGGCAGGCGAAGCCTCGGCGGGAGTCTCTTCTGCAGGCGCAGCCTCGGCAGGGGCCTCCTCGGCGGGGGTCTCTTCCGCAGGCGCGGCTTCGGCGGGCGCCGCCTCGGCAGGAGCCTCTTCCGCAGGCGCAGCCTCGGCAGGGGCCTCCTCGGCGGGGGTCTCTTCCGCAGGCGCGGCCTCGGCGGGCGCGGCCTCGGCAGGAGCCTCTTCCGCAGGGGCAGCCTCGGCGGCTGCCGCCTCTGCAGGCGCCGCTTCACCGGGCGCCGCCTCCTGAGAATAACAGAAGCCGGAGACCAGCAGCAGTATAAAAATTAAGACGTATATTGGATATCTCTTCATACGGTACTCCATATAGCCGGATTTATTTCGTGATACACAATTTTATAATACACCAAAACAGGAAAAATATCAAGACAAAGCCTTATTTCCCGGGGCCCTTTTCCGCCCCTCGTCCGGGGCCTCTCGTGAGACTTTTTCCCCGATGTGCTATAATAATACTGTAACGACACACAGGGAGGTTCACAGTGAACGTTCTTATAGTAGGAAGCGGCGGCAGAGAGTGCGCCATGGCGCAGAAGTGCTCCGAGAGCCCCCTTCTTTCCCGGCTGTACACCCTGCCGGGCAACGCCGGCATGGAAAAATATTCCCGGCGTATCAAAGACGTGAAGGCGTCCGACATACCCGGCATAGTCGCCAAGGCCAAAGAGATCGGCGCCGATCTGGTCATAGTGGGACCCGAGACGCCCCTTATCGCAGGATTGGCCGACGCTCTCGAGGCCGAAAACATCCCCGTGTTCGGCTGCTGCAAATCGGCGGCCCGCATGGAGGGCAGCAAGAGCTTTGCCAAGAGCATCATGGAAAAATATCACATCCCCACGGCGGCCTGCCGGGTGTTCACCGACTCCGCCGAGGCAGTGAGCTACATCGACTCCATTGCCGGCGGGGACCCCATAGTCGTGAAGGCAGACGGCGAGGCGGCGGGCAAGGGCGTATTCGTGTGTCCCGACCCGGAGGACGCCAAAAAGGCGGCCCGCAGCATGCTGGACGACAGGCTCTTCGGCGATTCGGGCAGCCGCATCATCATAGAAGAATATCTGGACGGTCCCGAGACCACAGTGCTGTCCTTTGTGGACGGCGACGCCTTCGTGGTCATGCCTCCCTCCCAGGATCACAAGAGAGCCTTTGACGGAGACCAAGGGCCCAACACGGGCGGCATGGGCGTCTATTCCCCGGTGCCCGCCTACACCCCGGAGATATCCGCATTTGTCAATGAGCGCATCATAGGCGCCACCCTCCGGGCCCTGAAGGCCGAGGGCATCTGCTACAGGGGCGTGCTCTACACGGGCCTGGCCCTGACCTCCAAAGGCCCCAAGGTAGTGGAGTTCAACGTGCGCTTCGGCGACCCCGAGACCCAGGTGATACTGCCTCTGATGACCGGCGACTTTCTGGAGGCCTGCCTGCTGACAGCCACCGGCAGACTGAAGGAAGCCCGCATCACCTTTGCCGACAAAAAAGCCGTGTCCGTGGTCATGGCCTCCGGCGGCTATCCCGGCAGCTACGAGAAGGGCAAGCCCATCACCGGCATAGAGGAGGCGGAAAAGACCGCCCTGGTCTATCACGCCGGCACAGAGATCGCGGGCGGCCGGATCTGCACCTCCGGCGGCAGAGTGCTGAACGTCACCTGCCTGGGAGACACCTTTGACCAATGCATCGAAGACGTGTACAAGGCCGTGGGCAAGATCAGCTTTGACAAGTGCTTCTACCGCAAGGACATAGCCTGGCGGGTGAGATGACGGAATATGCGCTGCAGGGCGGCCCAGACGGGACCGCCCTGCAGTTTTTTGCGCGCCATCCCGCGTCATCCCGGAGACAGCTCCAACCCCCGCGTCATCCCGGCCGCCAATTCAGACGTCATCCCGGCCCCCCTTCCTCGGGGCCCCCTCCCACCCCGGGCCGGTCCGTGGCCGTGGCTCGCGGTCCTGTCAAAGGAGACTTCTTACCGGTGAGGGCCTGAGAAGCCCTCACCGCCGAAGTGACGTTTGATTTGGACGGGACAAAAGCAGCACACCCGCCGAAGGATCGGCGGGAGCGTCTGTCCGGATGCGTCCGGGGAAATGCTTATATATTCTGAAGGGCGGCCCGGCGCCTTACAGCAGGTAGTCCGCGTATTTGATCTTCAGCTTGGCCTCGTGCTGGGCAAAGGCCAGCCTGATGAGCTGGCTGGCGTCGTCCTTGGTCAGCCGGTTCATATTCAGCTGCAGGTCAAAGGGAAAGGTGTCCACCTTGTCCTTGCCAAAGGCCTTCACCAAAAAGTTCCTTCTGTCCCGGTCGGCGACCTTCAGGCTCTTTTCGGCTTCTTCGCGGGTCATATTCTCAAACTTGATCATATTCTCCGTCCGCACGCCAAAGGGCGCGTCTATCCTGACGTGCAGGGCGTTGGGCACGATGAAGTTGGCGCCGCGGCCTATGATGATGGCCTTGTTGGCCGCGCATATGGCCCAGATGGTGCGGGCCAGCTGCCGGGTATAGACCATGCCGCCCAGAGTGGTGTCTCCAAACAGGCTGTATGCGTAGGACGAGGCTTCGTCAAGGTGCTTTTCGTCTATCACCCTGAAGATCTCCTTTTGTATATTGGCGTCCTTGGCCAGGGACAGCAGCAGATTGCGGTCCCACACGGTCCAGCCCATATCCTCCGCCAGCCTCTGAGCCACGATGGACGCGCCGCTGCCGGTGGTCCTGGAGATAGTGATGATCTTCAGATTGGCGGGGTTAAAGTTCAGCTCTTCGCTGTTTTTCAGTATGCTCTTGGTGTCGATGGTGTCCGTCATAAGCGGCCTCCCCTCAATTGATCCAGCCTTTCAGCCAGCGCTCCAGCCTTTCGGGAGGCACTTCTCCCTCATAGACTGTGGCGGCGGGCCCGGTCATATACACGTTGCCGTCCTCGGCCCATTCTATCTGCAGGTCGCCGCCGGCGAGATGCAGGTTCACCTTGCGTTCGGTCCTGCCGTTGAGTATGGCCGCCACGGCGGAAGCGCAGGCTCCTGTGCCGCAGGCCAGGGTCTCGGCGGCACCTCTCTCCCAGACCCTCATGAACACGTTGTCCCTGTCGGGGATCTGTACAAATTCCACGTTGGTCTTTTTGGGAAACAGGCTGTGCCGTTCCAGGGCGGGTCCCCACTCTGTCAGGCGGATGTCGTTGATGTCGTCCACTATGGTGACGCAGTGAGGGTTGCCCATGTTGACGCAGGTCACGGCAAATTCTCTGCCGCAGGCCTCCACGGGGAAGCCCAGGACCTTGTCGGCCTCCGGGGTGCCGGCAAAGGGTATCTCTTTTGCTGACAGACGGGGAGCGCCCATGTTCACTCTGACGGAGCGGCAGACGCCCTCCGCCACGTCGAGATCCACGTATTTGATCCCGGCCAGGGTCTCCACCGACAGACGGGTAGAAGTTGACATTCCGCAGTCATATATATATTTGGCAAAGGTCCTGATACCGTTGCCGCACATCTCCGCCTCAGTGCCGTCCGGATTGAACATCCTCATGCGGAAATCGCATATCACCGAGGGATACACCAGTATGGTGCCGTCGCTGCCTATGCCGAAATGCCTGTCGCAGGCTCCCCGGGCGATATTGCTCTGCTCCGAGTCGGAAAAGTGGCGCTCGGTGCAGTCTATTACGACAAAATCATTGCCTATGCCGTGCATCTTCACGAATTTGAGTCCGGATGCGCAGCTCATATTATTCTCCGCAGCCTTCCTTGGCTTCGCAGCAGCCCTCTCCGGCCTCTCCGCCTTCCTTGCATTCCTTGCCTTCGTCACAGCAGCAGGGCTCGTTGAGTCCGGTGATGTTTTCCTTGGGCACCACGGACACGATGGCGTGCTTGTACACCAGAGTCCAGGGCTTGCCCGGCATCTGTTCGAGGATCACGGTAAATACGTCAAAGCCCTTGACCAGTCCCTTCAGGGATACGCCGTTCTGCAAAAAAATAGTGACGGGAATCTTTTCTTTTCTCGCGCAGTTCAGATACTGATCCTGCAAATTATAGCCTGACTTCATCTTCGAGTCTCCTTATTATTTCTTCCGCCGCAGTGCGCGGCGAATGTTTTTCCATATCTATCCATATGATGCTTTTTTCCCGGCCAAACCAGCTGATCTGCCTTTTGGCCAGATGCCGGGTGGCGGTCCTGATGTTTTCCGCGGCTGTCTCCAGGGAGCATTCGCCCCTGAGATACTCGGCCATTTCCTTGTAGCCTATGGCCTGCAGCGCTGTGACGGACCCCCGGGACATGAGCAGCCGGGCTTCGTCCTCCAGTCCCTCCGCCAGCATCCGGTCCACCCTCTCGTTGATGCGCCGGTAAAGGTGCGCCCTGTCCATGGTCAGGCCAAAGCGCAGGGAGCGCAGGGCCTTCCGGCGGGCGTTGGGCCGGGCAAAGACCTCCGTGGCAGTCCTGCCGGTCTGCTTCATGATCTCTATAAGCCTCAGCACCCTGCGGGGGTTTTGCGCGTCGGTCCTCGCGTATATCTCCGGGTCCGTCTGCCGCAGCAGCTCCCGCATATAGTCCGGGCCTTTTCTGCGATACACCCGCTCCACCAGGCTCCTCACCCGGGGGTCGCATTGGGGCACGTCGGAATCCAGGCCCTCCAGAGCCGCCTTGATATACAGGCCGCTGCCGCCGCACAGTATGGGCAGGAGCCCCCGCGAGCGGATGTCCTCCAGGGCCCGGCAGGCGTCGGCCTCGTATTGTCCGGCGTTGTATTCCTCCTCCGGCTCCACGCAGTCTATCAGGTGAAAGACGGCGCGGCTCTGCTCCAGGGCGTCGGGCTTGGCCGTGCCCACGTTCATGTATTTGTACACGGCCATGGAATCGGCGGAGACTATCTCCCCCTTCAGCCGGGCGGCCAGCTCTATGGCCACAGCGGTCTTGCCCGATGCGGTAGGTCCTTCTACCGTCAGGACGTCGATGACATTTCCGGTGTTCATTTATTTCATTATAATAGTATTTTGCTGTCAAGTCAAGACTTTGCAAAAAAATATCCATGTTCCCGGGCCGGGTTGCCGGTCCTTCTATACGGTGTGGTATAATGATGTATGTAACCGCCACAGTGGGGAGAAGAGCTTGAATACAGTCATAGTCATAGGAGGCGGCGCTTCGGGGCTTGTTGCCGCCGCTGCCGCCGCAGAAGCGGGAGCCAAAGCCGTGCTGCTGGAAAAAAACAGCGCCTGCGGCAAAAAGCTGAACATCACCGGCAAGGGCAGAGGCAACATCACCAACACGGCCGACGCCGACGCCTTCGTGGAGGCCTTCGGCAAAAACGGCCGGTTCCTCTACTCCGCCTTTTCGGTCTATTTCCGGGACGAGCTGCTCCGGGACCTGAAGGCTCTGGGAGTGGACACAGTCACCGAAAGAGGCGGCCGGATATTTCCCGCGGCCCAAAAGGCCTCGGTGGTCACCGGCGCTCTGGTCCGCCGCTGCTCGGCAGCCGGAGTCCGCATCAGGACCGGCACCAAAGCCCTGTCCATAGACGTGAGTGACGGACGGGTCCGGGGCGTAGGAGTCTTCGGCGGGGTCATGCGCTGCGACGCGGCGGTGGTCGCCACCGGAGGCCTGTCCTATCCCGCCACCGGCTCCACCGGCGACGGCTACGGCTTTGCCCGGGCAGCGGGACACACCGTGACGGCTCTGAGGCCTTCGCTGTGCGGCATAGTGTGCCGGGAAAAATGGCCCGCCTCCGTCAGCGGCCTCACTCTGAAAAACGTGACCTGCTCCCTGCTGGACGCCGGGGGCAAAGCCATAGCCTCCGAGACGGGAGAGCTGCTCTTCACCCACAAGGGGGTGTCCGGCCCCGTCATTCTCACTCTGTCCGGCAGGGTGGCAGACAGCTCCGGGCCTCTGCGCCTGTCCATCGACCTGAAGCCCTGGCTCACCCGGCAGGAGCTGGAAGAAGAGTTTCGCCGGGAGTTCACCGGCAAGGGCCGCCTCCGCAGCTGGCTGGACAAGCATCTGCCCCGCTCTCTGGCGGGCCTGATGCCCGACCTCTCCGGGGTCTCCGACCGGCCTCTCTCCTCAGTGACCTCCGCCGACCGGCGGGCCCTGGCAGACGCCGTCAAGGGCCTGACCCTGACAGTAGCGTCTCTGTGCCCCATGGAGGAAGCCATCATCACCAGAGGAGGAGTGGTCCTGGGCGAGATAAACCCCGGGACCATGGAGTCCAAGCGGGTCGGCGGTCTCTATTTTTGCGGAGAAGTGCTGGATATAGACGCCAGGACAGGAGGCTACAATCTCCAGGCCGCCTTCAGCACCGGCTACGTGGCCGGCGTCTCCGCCGCCCGTCTCAGGCAAGAGGGACCAGCAGAGTAAACCGGCTGCCCTCTCCCACCCGGGACTCCACCCGGATGCTGCCGCCCATGGCGGAGAGCAGCTCTCTGGTCAAAAACAGCCCTATGCCTCTGCCGTCCGTGTGGAGAGGGGCGTCCAGCCTCTCGCCCAGAGCAAATATCTTCTCCAGATCCTCGGGAGCTATGCCGCTGCCCCTGTCCGTCACGGTCACAAAGCCACAGTCCTGCTCCCGGCCGCAAGTCACGGTGATCTCGCTGCCCCGGGGGGAATATTTGGCGCTGTTGGCCAGCAGGTTCAGCAGGGCCTGGCACAGCTTGTCCCTGTCGGCCCTGACGGTCACGGCCGCGGGAGTATCCACCGCCAGCTCATGGCCGGGCCAGGCTACGCGGTGCACGGAGACCGCGTGGCCGCACACCTCCCTCAGGTCAAACTCGGAGAGCTCGGCCCCGATGGGCTGCCCTTTGCTGAGCCGGGCCATGCTCCTGATCTCTCCCGTGAGCCTCAGGAGCCGGGAGGCTTCCTGCCTGATGACCCGGACGGCCTCATCCTTTTCCTCCGGAGAAGCATCCTTTTCCAGCGCTATATCGGCGTAGCCGCCGATGGCCGTCAGAGGCCCCGCCATTTCGTGGAGCACCCAGTCCAGCAGGGTGTTGTGCTCGGCTCTTTTCATTGTTCCCTCACCCTCTTTTCCAGCGTGGACCGGTAAAATGCCTCGTAGCGGTCCAGCATGCCGTCTATGGAAAAGTTGACGGCGTGTTCCGCCGCCCTCCGGGACATCTTGCCCCGCAGCTCCTCATTGTCCAGCAGGACCCGTATCCTGCCGGCAAAATCCCCGGCCTTGTTGTCCGTGAGGAAGCCGGTGGTGTTTTCCACTATGTTTTCCGGCACGCCGCCCGCCCTCACTGCCACCACCGGCAGACCGGCGGCCTGGGCCTCGCACACGGCCAGTCCCTGGGTCTCGGTGACTGAGGGAAACGCGAATATGTCGCCGCAGCGCAGATAGTCGTATATCCGGCTGTTGTCCACCATGCCCGTAAAGACGTATCTGCCGCCCCCGGCAGCGGCCTGCCGCTTCATATGCTCCAGATAGGGTCCGCCGCCTATGACCAGCAGTGTCAGGTCGGGATAGTCGGCCTGCAGGCCGGCGTAGGCTTCGGTGAGGAGGTCCAGATTCTTTTCCCTGGCCACCCGGCTCATATACACCAGCACCCGGCTCTCCCGGGGTATCCCCAGGCTTTCCCTCATATCCCCGGCGCCGGGCTCCCCGGGAAGGCGGATGCCCGTGGGGATGATCCTGATCTCCCTCTTGACTCCGTAGCCCATGAGCTCCACCTTCATCATGGCGGAGGGAGTGGCCACGGCGTCACAGGAGGAATAGAATCGGGCCAGATATTTTTTCACCGCGCAGGCGGCCAAAGGCCCGGGAGCAAAGGGCACGTAGTGCACGTATTCGGGATACAGAGTGTGGGAAACGCTGACAAAGGGGACGCCCAGCTTCCGGGCGATGCTCCGCCCGCGGAAGCCGTATAAAAAGGGTATCTGGGCGTGAATGACGTCGGGGCCTATGCCCTTGAGCATATCCTCCAGGCCCGCCAGACCGGCAGGAGAAGGCAGAGGATAATCCTTCGCCGCCTTCAGAATGAGGGAGCCGGTGCGCAGGACGCCTTCCCCGTCAGCGGCGTCGGGATGGTCCGGCGCTATGACCGTCACCCTGTGGCCCCGGGCAGTCAGCCCGCGGAACAGGATGTCTGTGGACGCGCTGACGCCGTTGATGACCGGAAAATAGCTCTCCGACAAAATAGCGATATTCATCCTGACCTCCCGAAATAACTGCAGGGCAACTTGAAATAAGGTGTCAAATATAATTATAATTTATATGGCACTGTTTGTCAATTCAGCCTATCAAGGAGCCCATATGACACCTGCAGAACGAGCCCGGCAGCTGACGGCCGCCATAGAGCAGGCCAACAAGGAATACTATCAGGAAGACAGCCCCACCCTCTCGGACGCCGAATACGACGCCCTGATGCGGGAGCTTGCCGCCCTGGAGGCGGAGCACCCGGAGCTGGCGGACCCCTCCTCCCCCACCCGGCGGGTAGGAGCCGCTCCCAGAGAAGGCTTTGGCGAGGTGGTCCACCTGACCCCCATGCTCAGCCTGTCAAACATATTCTCCAAGGAAGAGTTTTTGGCCTTTGACGCCTCCCTCAGGAGGGTGCTGGCTTCAGACGAGCCCATAGAATACATCTGCGAGCTGAAGTTTGACGGGCTGGCAGTGTCCGTCACCTACGAAAACGGCCTCCTTATCAGGGCGGGCACCAGAGGCGACGGCAGCGTGGGCGAGGACATCACGGAAAACGCGCGCACCATCCGCAGCATCCCTCTCAAATGCGACGCTGAGGACTTTCCTCCCCTGATGGAGATCAGGGGCGAGGTGATCCTGACCCACCGGGAGTTCGCCCGGATCAACCGGGAGAGAGAGGAGACCGGCGAGCAGACCTTTGCCAACTGCCGCAACGCCGCCGCCGGCTCGCTCCGGCAGCTGGACCCCCGGGTGACGGCCCGGCGCCGGCTGATCATGTTTTGCTACGGCACCGTGAGCCCGGAGGGGACCGGCTTTGAGACCCAGAGCGAGGCCATGGAGACCTGCCGCCGCTGGGGCTTCAACGTGAATCCCGACTACAGGGTGTGCCGGACCCCCGAAGAGGTGCTGGACTACATCGACTACATAGAGGAGCGCAAGAAGACCCTGCCCTACGACTGCGACGGCATGGTGATCAAGGTCAACAGCGTGGCTCTGCAAAACGAGATAGGCTTTGCAGCCCGCAGCCCCAAGTGGGCCACCGCCTACAAGTTCCCGGGGCTCCAGGCGGAAACGGTGCTGGAGGACATAGAGCTGCAGGTAGGCCGCACCGGAGCCATCACCCCCGTAGCGGTGCTGTCCCCCGTCCGCCTGTCGGGCGTGGTCATCAAAAAGGCCACCCTGCACAATCAGAGCGAGATAGACCGCAAGGACATACGCATAGGCGACACTGTGATAGTGCAGCGGGCCGGCGAGGTGATCCCCGAGGTGGTGAGGTCGGTGAAGGAAAAAAGAGGCCTGCTGCAGACTCCCTTCGTGATGCCCGACTGCTGCCCCGTGTGCGGCAGCCCGGCTGAACGGGACATCCTGTCCGTCAGGGACGGGACGCCCGAATACGGAGCCGTGCTGAGGTGCAACAACCCCCGGTGCCCCGCCCAGCAAAAGGCAGCCATAGAGCACTTTGTATCCAAGGGAGCCATGGACATAGACGGCCTGGGACCCATGGTCATAGACAAGCTGCTGCAAAAAGGGCTCATTGCCGACCCTTCGGACATATACCGCCTGACGGCGGAAGATCTGGCCGGACTATACAAGAGCGGGCAGAAGTCGGCGGAAAACCTGATCAGGGCCATCGACGGATCCAGGCATCCCGAGCCGGGCAGATTCATATACGCTCTGGGCATCAGGCACGTGGGTGAAAAAACGGCGGAGATACTGGCGGACAGATTCAAGACTATAGGGGCCCTGGCGGAGGCCTCCGCCGGGGAGCTGGCCCTCATACCGGACATAGGAGACACGGTGGCGGGCAGCATCTACGGCTTTTTCCGCAACCAAAGCAGGCTGGACTTCATAGAACGGCTGCTGGCCGCCGGGGTGAGCCCCCGGGAGCCGGAGGAAAAGGAGATCAACGAGAGCCTGGCCGGAAAGACCCTGGTCTTTACCGGCTCCCTGACCCGGTTTACCCGCTCCGAAGCCGAGAGCATGGTGCGCAAGGCGGGAGGCAAGGCCTCTTCCTCGGTGAGCAAAAACACCTGGATGGTGGTAGCGGGCCCCGGAGCCGGCAGCAAGCTGGACAAGGCCCGGGAACTGGGGGTGCAGGTGCTGTCGGAAGAAGAATTCCTGCGCCTGATGGGCAAAGAATAGCGCGCGGCCCTGTATGGCTGCAGCCTTTTGCGCGTGCAGTCAGATTATTCCACGGCGTTGAGCCTGCGTCATTCCCGGCCGCCACCTCGCTCCTTATTCAGGTCCGGCAGCTTTATCACTCCGGATAAACAGGCTCCACAGAGGTATTCGTATCCATATCCCATGCTTTGTGCGGATACAGATCTTCTGTCGTCACTTTGCCGTTGTGCCAGATCACGGAACCGTTTACCTTGGCTATTCCATATTCAAAAGAGGTCTTTTTTATATTCATGTTTTTATCGCAGTCCTTTTTTTTAAGCTTTACGCGCCAATGGGTGATATAGCCGTCTTGGTATTCTATCCGCACTATGTTGTCGGTGAGGATCCTGCCGGATGCAATTGGAAGCAGCTTCCCCCAGGCTTCGCTGGTAAATAGTGACCCGCAAAAAGCTTTGGGATAAAAATCCGATTCCATCCCCCCTTTTTTACTGCTGATATACTCCACCCCTATATCTGAAAGAACTATGTATCCCTTCTTCGTTTTCTTTACGTCAAGGAGAGAGCCCCTGTCCGAGACCCACACCAGTCTGTTTTTGTCTTTGAGAACCTGAAGGTGCTTTTTAAAGCCGAGATCATCAAGATCGACAGCCCACCGCAACAATGACCTGGGGTCTTTTTCGTATCCTATAGCAGCCTCGTGAATATCATATTTTTCAAGCATGAACCCGCCTTTAAATTTCGATGTTTCCGATAGTTTGTATTTTCGCGCAAAGGCCTTCGGGGCGTAAAGATACTCGTCCATAAAATGATTGCGTATTGGTTTATGAAATTCGGATAACACTATCCCGCCGGTATTCAACAACGTTCCGTTGCCAAAATTGACAGTATGCCTGAATACAGTATATTTGTTGAACCTCAGGACTTCGGTCGTGTATCTTCTCAAATCCGGAACATTCTTTTTTGAGATATACCTCAGTTTGTATTTTTCAAATCCTCCCGGAGAGAAGTAGATCGCCCTGTCTCTTGTGTACGTAAATATAGCTTCCCAAAAGGTTTGTCGCATATTGTTGGGGCTACTAAACCCGGTAGCCCACATAAGGAGAACTATCAAAAGCCAGACGCCTATGACCACAATCACTTTTCTTTTCACTGATTTTCTCCGTAAACAATAATTTTAAAATTGGCAGGAAACAGCTTGTCTCCGGAAATAGTTTTTTCGGTAATGCCATCCAGTGTTTTTGCGGGTATCTCTGCAATACCATTATAGCACAAAGAGAGGGCAAATGAAGAAGGCCGAGCATGTTTGGCACACCATCGGAGCGGTGTGAGCCCCCGGGAGCTGGGAATAGAGGTGCTGTCGGAAGAAGAATTCCTGCGCCTGATGGGCAAAGAATAGCGCGCGGCTGTGCCGCGCGCCCTGATATCACACGCCTTCCGGGGTCCCGCGGCCTTTTTGCGGCTGCGGGACCCCGGTCCGGTATGGCTCTTTATTCTCCGGCGGCGGGTCCCGCAAAGCGTTTCCATTCCAGGATGCGCCGCTTCATGCCTTCGATGTCCAGTATCCCGCAGGCAAAGCCCTTCCTGACCAGCTCCTCGGGCAGATATTCGTCGTATTTTTCGAACACGGGTATCTCCTTGGGATACACCAGCTCCAGGGGATCAAACTCCTTGCCGGCCTCTTCGGTGACTATCCGGTAAAAATCCGCCTCCCCCGCCTGCATGGTAAACTGCATATAGTAGGGGCGGGAGCTCTCCAGTCCCTTGAGTCCCAGCCGCTGCGCGCAGCGGAGCTTCAGAAACCGTTCCATGGCCAGGAAGGGATAGGTGCCCACCCAGGGAAAGAGGGCCCACATTTTGCCGCCCAGGCTGATGAGGGGGCGCTCCGCCATACCCGACCTGCGGAAAGTGTCTCTGGCTTCGGCGAGACGGTACCGGGCCCGGGACATCAGGTAGGGGTATTCTTTGTCCTCGGTAAGCACCCGGTACATCCGTTCCAGAATGCGGGTGTGTATATCTCCCGCCACGTCTCCGAAGTAGGCGGGTATGTTGCCCTTGACCGGCGAGGCGTAAACCGCCAGGCGCTTGTGGTCGATATCCTCCACCACCCAGACCCGTCCGGCGATAGCTATCTTGTCCCCCACGGGAGGCGGCTTCACTATGGTGCCCAGCTGCTCCGAGCCGGAGCGCACAGTGTATTCCACGTTTTCCCGGAACACCGCGTAAAACTTGTAGTTGTTCACCACCCTCTCGCCAGTGAGGCCCATTATGAGCCCTCCGTTTTCGGTGCGGGCCGCGTGGTCCGTCTCCAGCAAATGCCGGAGGAGCAGGCGGTAGTCCTCCTGTGTGACCCGGCGGAAGCAGGAGAGGGTCAGCACCCGGCTGGCCAGCTCGGCGGGAGTCATCTCTCCGTGAGAGGCCAGGGTGCTCATGGTCTGGTGGTAGAGCAGACTGTAGGGCAGCCGGTCCAGCCGGGGCGGCTCCACAAAGCGGTCCTCTATGTAGCTCTGGACCAGGGCTATGCCCTGTATGAGATACCAGGGGATGCTGTCCGGGGTCATGGCCCGGGCCTCCTGGTGGTCTTCACGCATCACGAACCACATTTCCGACGGGGCGTCCCGGCGGCCGGTGCGTCCCAGCCGCTGCAAAAAGCCGGACACGGTAAAGGGGGCGTCTATCTGAAAAGCCCGTTCCAGCCGGCCTATGTCGATGCCCAGCTCCAGAGTGGCGGTGGCGCACACGGACTGGGCCGACTCGTCATCCTTCATATCCTCTTCGGCGCTCTCCCTATAGGAGGCGGACAGATTGCCGTGGTGTATCAGGAATCTGTCCGGCTGGCCCGTGGCTTCGCAATACTGCCTCAGGCTCTGGCACACGCCTTCGCATTCCTCCCGGGAATTGGTGAAGATGAGGCACTTTTTGCCCCGTGTGTGCTCGAATATATAGCCGTAGCCCGGGTCTGCAGCCTTGGGCGCCCTGTCCGTGGGCTTTTCCATGGGGGGCGTTCCCGGGGGGACGGGCATGTCCTCATCGGCCTGGGGGTCCTGCTTGTAGAAGTGCTCCATGGACAGGCGCCACACCTCTTTGCCCCCGTCAAACTCGGGTATCACTACTCCCCTGCCGCTGCCCTCCGACATAAACCGGCCTGCCAGCCGGGGGTCTCCTATGGTGGCGGAAAGGCCTATGCGCCTGGGGTCGCAGCCGGCCAGCCGGCAAAGCCTTTCTATGAGACAAAAGGTCTGGAGCCCCCTGTCCGCCCTCAGCAGGGAATGGATCTCGTCTATGACCACAAAGCGCAGGTCGCCGAACAGGGAGGGCACCTCCATATGCTTGTTGATCAGCAGGGACTCCAGAGACTCAGGAGTGATCTGCAGTATGCCGGAGGGCTTGCGGAGCAGCTTGCGCTTTTTGGACCGGGCGGCGTCGCCGTGCCACTTGGTGACGGCGATGCCCTGCTCCTCGCACAGCTCGCCCAGGCGTTCAAACTGATCGTTGATCAGGGCCTTCAGGGGCGCGATATACAGTACTCCCACCGTCCGGGAGGGCTCCTCCTCCAGCAGGGTCAGGATGGGGAAAAAGGCCGCCTCCGTCTTGCCGGAGGCCGTGGAAGCGGTGAGCAGCACGTTTTTGTCCGTGCCGAATATGGCGTCGCCGGCGGCGTTCTGCACCGCCCTCAGGCTCTGCCAGCCGGAGCGGTAGATGTAGTCCCTGATAAAGGGAGCGTAGCGTTCAAACACGTTCATACCGTAAACTCCGCAAAGCCCGCCTCTTTTTCGTCGGACACCGCTTCCGACTCCGCAAAGCCGAATTCGCCGGAATTCAGCAGATGTGACGCGTCTTTGGAGGGATCCTGATACAGGATGTCCAGCAGCTCTATGAAGTCCCGTATCACTTCCCGGGGAGTGATGTTGGTATCCGCGCCGATCCTGGCGTATTCGATCCTGATGAATTCGGCCAGGTCCTCCGTGGTGATCCGGGCGTCGTAGCCGAACAGGGAGGAATGCATCAGAGACAGCTTTTCGCACAGCACCAGCATCTCCTCCGCCGTCAGCGGGTCCAGACGGATCACCGGAGCCAGCATATCCCGGGCGCCGGGAGCGGAAAAGCGCCCCTCGCCCAGGCGGGAACGCAGGGCCTCGTAGCTATAGACGCCCCGGCGCTTGTCCTCCAGGGCCTGGGGAGTGATGCCCATGATGATGCCTATGTATTTTGCCTTGCCCTGCAGGGCGTCGTTGTACATGGCCAGCAGCTTCTCGTAGTTGTACTGCCGGGTGACGGTGTGGGGGATCTTGTATATGTTCACCAGCTCGTCTATCATGATCATCATGCCCGCATAGCCGGCCAGCCGGAAAAACAGGGCAAAGATCTTCAGATAGTCGTACCAGTCCTCGTCGGTGATGATGATATTGACTCCGAGAGCCTCCCTGGCCTCGCTCTTGGTGGAGTATTCGCCCCTGAACCAGCGGGCCACGTTGGCCCGGGTCTCGTCGTCGCCGCTCAGATAGGCCCGGTAATAGGCCGAGAGGAGCCGGGCGAACTCAAAGCCGTGCACCAGCTCGCTGACAGACGCGGTGACGGCGTAAATCTTCCGGTCGGTGGCCTCCGCCAAAGCGGGATCCCCGGGCGTGAGCCCCGTCTCCTGCAGGGCTTCGTTCTGCACGGCGTTGATCCAGCGGTCCAGCAGCAGCGTCAGGGCGCCGCCCTCCGGCTTGGTCTTGGTGGACAGGTTGCCTATGAGCTCCCGGTAGGTGGCCAGGCCCTGACCCTTGGTCCCCTGGAGCCGGCGTTCGGGGGACAGATCCGCGTCCGCCACTATGAAGCCCCGGTCCATCACGTAGTTGCGTATGGTCTGCAGGAGAAAGCTCTTGCCGCTGCCGTAGCGGCCCGTGATAAAACGGAAGGACGCTCCGCCCTCCGCTATGATATCCACGTCCCGCAGCAGGGCCTCGATCTCCTTTTTCCTGCCCACCGCGATGTAGGGCAGGCCTATGCGGGGCACCACCCCTCCCTTCAGGGAGTTCAGCACGGTCTGGGAAATCCGTCTGGGTATCTTTTTTTCTTCAGTCATCAGTCATTCCTCCAAGATATCGTTCTATGTCTTCGGCGTAGTCTTCCACCAGGATCAGCACGTCCCCTTCGCAGAGAACGGCCGTATCCCCTATCTCGTCATACAGGGCCTCGTTGATGTCGTCGGCCACCACCGAGGGCAGCAGGCCCTCGGCCCTGATGATATCCCCGGGGTCTTCCCCGGCCAGCAAGGCCCGGAGTATCCGCAGCTGAGCGCTGTCCGGCCCGGTCTCCTCCGGCTCGTCTTCGGTCCCGGAGTCCGCGGGTCCGTCGGGGTCGGCGGCTCCGGCGGCGGCCTCCTGCTCCCTTTCTTCCTCTGTCAGCAGCCGCTCCCGGGTCTCGGCGGCGTCCCGGCGTATGTTGTCCAGCCCGGACAGGTCCACCCGAACGCGGTCTATGGCGGCCTGCCTTTCCGCCTGTATATCCTCTGCGACAGCCGCGTCTATGAAGGGCGCGGCCCATTGGTCCGGAGTCTCGTCCTTCAGATACTTCCCCGTTTTCAGATACAGGCGCAGACGGCGGTCGGTCTCCCGGAGCAGGCTCTTCAGCTTGTTGAGTCGGAAAAAGGAACGGTGCCAGCAAGACACACGCCACAGACCGTTTTTTCTGAAGAAGCTCCGGCCCTCGTTCAGCGTGTATTCCATGTCCGGCACGTCAGAGGGATATTCTCTGCTCACGCCTCCCTTCAGGTTCACAGACCAGCCCTTTTTGCGCCGGTCCTCCGGCACCTCCGACATGGGATAATACAGCGCATTTTCAAGAGGCGTCCATCTGACAGGCCTTCTTGGGCCGAAGCAGACCGTAAAGGCGTCCTTCAGGAGCTCCTGCCCGGCGCAGGCCTTCCGCCACACCCGGCAGAACAGCCGCCTGCCTTTTTCGGGGAAAAGGGCCGCCGGAGACGACGCGTATCTGTTTCCGCCGAAATTCACCAGAGCCGCAAACACCTCTTCGTCGGAATGGATCTCCGGAGAGCTGAGAGCCGCCAGATGCAAGTCGTCTTCCTGAGAAAAAGGATAATCCGTAGCCGGGGCAATGCCGTGTATGACGGCGTATTCCCAGACCCAGCGGCGCAGGTTGAGACCCATACCGGCTCTTCCGATACCGCCTTCCACAAAGCGGGCCTTGAACTCCAGCAGCTTGCGATAACAGTCCTCCGGCGTATCCCCTCCCACACAGTTCAGGAGCTCATATACGTAGAGGTAGGCGGCAGATTCGGAGATGTCGTCATATTTCCCCCTGCGGACGGCGGCCCGCCAGGTAAAATACCCCCGGAGCTGCCGGTCGGTCATATCGTTGTAGGTGGGATAATAGCTGTTGAAGTCGCCTTCCCAGGGGCAGTCGTCCTCATAGTCCTTCATAAACACGGCCTGCCTGTAAAAGCGCTCGGCCTTGCCCTGGGGCGACCGGTCAAGCACCATGATGCGGCGCATCTGCCTGATGCGTTCGGGCGTGGCCTCCCGGGGATCCCGGGAGGGGCTATAGACGCTGTCGGCAAAAGGGATGGGAATGTCGCTGTATTTGCGCGAGGGAGACCGGTGGTCTATGACGATGGTGCTGCCGGAATGAGGCTGCAGGGCCAGAGCTTTGTCCAGCAGACGAAACACAGGCCCGCTGTCCGTGATCTTGTCCAGCGGGATGCTGATCCACTTGGTGCCCCGGGTCCGTTCGGGCAGGGAAAAGAGGGCCTTCTCCTCGGGAGACAGGGCGTCGGCGTTGCATTTCAGGTCGCAGCTCACCACTTCGGCGCCGGTCTTGCCGTCTCTTCTGCGCACAAACACGGCGACCCAGTGTCCGGTGTCAGGATGACTGAGCACCGAAAAACCGGGGACGCCGTCCCATCTTACGTCCTCGCGGACGTGGTATTTTTGCGCGGCATAATCCGTCAGATCGGATATTGTCATGAACGCGCCTCCTTTATATGATGCTGCCAGTCCTCCCGCAGGAGCCGGACAGACCCGCAGCAGAGACCGCGGCGGGATACTTATACCATTATATCACATTCCCGTCCATCGAATCAAGTGTAAATGCAAGAATAAAAGTCACAAAATATCCACGCGTCTCATGCCGGCATGACTGCG